>CAMBPA010000135.1 GCA_945869355.1 Bordetella parapertussis | reverse complement strand
AAGCGTGACCCGAGGGGCACGATGCTAAGGTTGACCCGCGACAAGACAAAATCTTTTTGATGGAGACTCAAAAATGAAAATACTGTTTTTTGATGATTTCAAGCTTGGCATTTTGAAAGGCGATCAGGTGGTCGATGTCTCTGCCGTTGTGGGAGACATCCCCCGTTTGGGACCGCATGACCTCATCAATGGGCTGATTGCTCAGTTTGAGGCGTATCGTCCGAAGATTGAGGCATTCGTCCGCGGTGCGACGGGCGTGCCAGTCGCCTCGGTGCGTATTCGTCCTCCGCTGCCCAAGCCTGGCCATATCGACTGTATGGCGGTTAATTACATGGAAGATGGCACGCGCAGCGAGCCCGCTCCCATCAACGCCTTTCAAAAGGCGCCGGGCGCCATCATCGGCCCTGGCGATGCAATGGTATTGCCTGATGTCCCAGCGACTATTTTTGAGGGGGAGGCGGAGATTGCACTGGTGATTGGTAAGCGCGCCACCAATGTCGCAGCAAAAGATGCGATGAAATATATTTTTGGCTACGTGAACTTCATCGATGGCTCGGCTCGGGGACTTGGTCCGGAAGGTAATATTTTTTTCAAAATGAAGTCGCGCGATACGTTCGCACCGATTGGGCCCTACATCGTCACGGCCGATGAGATTCCTAATCCACAAAAATTACAAATTCGCTTGTGGAACAACGGCAAGCTCATGCAGGATTTCAACACCGACGACATGGCGCACAATATTCCTAGCTGTATCGAGTGGATAAGCTCGATTCACACGCTGGAGCCTGGCGATATTGTTGCCACGGGTACCAACCACCGCGGCCTCAATCCCTTTATGGATGGAGACGTCATTGAGCTGGAAACAGAGGGCTTGGGACGCTTGAAGATACAGGTGCGAGACGATTTAAAACGTACCTGGGCTCGTCAGACGCGGCTCGAAAGACAAGAGGCTAAGTCACCTGGCGTGCACACCCCGCAATTAAGCGGGAAGTACACGCCGGCGGCTAAGTAGTCACAACACACTGCTCAACGCGCGGGGCTTAGCTCCACGCTTTTTGAGCGACTGCGCTTCGGGCAGCGATACGTCCGAACGCAAAGCATTCACCGATATTGCCAGTACCTTGGTAGAGATAGCTGAAAATTGAACCGAGTTCGCCCGCGCTATACAAGCGTGGAATGGGCGTTCCATCAGGTCGAACGATTTCAGCGCGAGCATTACGGCGTGGCCCACCTTGGGTATTGAGCATCGAAGGTGAGAGCTCAACGGCATAGAATGGGCCTGCGCCAAAGGGCTGGAACATTTTGGTTCGACCGCAGTCCGAGTCTGCCCCCGCCGCGACCAGACCGTTCCAGCGTGCCGCAGTTTGATCTAGGCTACCTTCGGGCAAGGCGAGGAGCTTTGCCAGAGCAGCTAAGGTGGGTGCAGTTTTGATCCAGCCTTTCGCTAATTCTGTTTTGTTGTCTTTACTCCAGGTGTAGCCGCTCATGATTTGGGTCCAGCCATGGGTTGGCTTTCCGTCATAAATCGGACCGTCATTCATCATGGCTTCGTCGAAGATCATGTACATCGGGCAGGGCGTACGTAGCGCGTACCATTTGCCATGGTGCTCAACCTTGCCATGCCTTGTTTTGTACTTCTCGTCCGTAAAGCGTTTGCCATCTGGCCCTACGACTACCATCCCACCTGCTGGTTCGTGGGAAAAATGCAGTGCCATCATCGAAAATGTTGTGGGATAGTCAGGCACTTTAAGCGCCATCGACGGACCAGCAAAGTTATTCATGTGCCACAGATCGGCACCTAGTTCCATCGCCATACGCACGCCATCACCCTCGTTGAAAGGGCTGCCTGATGTATAGCAATACGGCACGCCAGTAAGGTAGTTGCGAATCATCTCTTGATTATTTTCAAAGCCCCCACAGGTTAAAACAACACCCTTGCGCGCCTTGATGTTGATAGACTTGCCTTTGTGGTTCGCGACCACGCCGATGACTTCCTGCGTCAAGGGGTCTTGAACTAAGCGCGTGGCCGGACACTCGTACCGCACTTCAATGGATCGCACGCGCACAGCTTCAGCCAACATTTCCCATGTTTTGGAATAGCCAAGAATATCGCCATGGTGAAACTTGTGTACCGAATCGGCTCCGGGTAGATCGGGGAACTCGATTCCCACCTTATGTTGATGTTCTTGTGGGTCGCCGCCGATGGATGATAGCCATTCGTTGTTCTTACACATTTCTTCGGCCCAGACTTTAACCATGTCTTGCGGCACGGTATAGGGGCCACAAAGGGCATTCAGATAGGTGGCTGCACCTTCAGGCGTTGAGGTGTTGAGATAGCCTTGAGCAGCGACCCGAGTGTTGCCGCCCTCTTGTCCTTCTGGTGCCTTGTCTAATAGGATGACAGAGGCCCCTGCTTCGACTGCAGTGATTGCTGTGGCTGCACCCGCCCCACCAAAGCCCACAACGACTAAGTCGGCCGTTGCATCCCACGTAATATTTTGCGGGTTAGTTTGCTTCATATTCTGATCCTGTTTCGTTTATCTAAGTGTCATGCCAGCTTCGGTAAAATATTTTTTGTACCACTCAATTTCAGCGGGGAATTTATCTTGTACAGACTTGCCATCCTCGTAGGCATAGTCGAGATTATATTTGTCTAGCAGCTTTTTAAATTCCGGTGTTTCTGAAACCTGCTTGAAGGCAGCGGTTAGCTTTGCAGCGATCGGGTCTGGTAGGCCGGATGGGGCCACCACAATCATCCCATTGGGCGGATTCGTTGGAGGACAGCCAATATCTTTCATCACGGGAATATCAGGGCGTTTAGGATCGCGTGCATCGACGTGGAAGGTTACTAGCTCTCGAAATACGCCCTGTTCGACAAGCGGAATGTGTGAGCCAGAGCCTGCGACAAAATCGACGTGCTTGCCCATTAATGCTGTGTTCGCACTTGACCCGCCTTTTGTTGGCACGTGTTTAAACGTTAAGCCTTTACAGCGTGCGAAGGATTCAACACCGATTTGTTGCTGCGTATTCGGGCCGCTCGAGGCGTATGTCATGCCTGGATTTTTTTTCGCATGTTCGATGAAATCATCGACGGTCTTCCATGGTGAGTCCGCCGGTACAACGAGGCCGCCAATATAGAAGGTGTATTGCATCAGTACGCGGAAGTCTTTCGGCGTATAGGCTAGCTTCATCAATAAGGGGCGCACAGTAATCGAGCCCGTTGAGGTGACCAAAAGAGAGTAACCATCAGGTTTTTTGCTGGCGAGCAAGCCGTTCGCAACAGTGGCTCCGCCACCCCCTTTGTTTTCCACGGCGATCGGGACGCCCAATATTTTTTCAGCCCCTTGTGCCAGCGCGCGAGCGGTAAGGTCTGTCGTTGCGCCGGCTGCGAAAGCAACGTACAAAGTGATGGTCTTGTCGGGGTATTGTGCTTGCGCTGTGGCAGGCAGTATTAGGCAGGCTAAGAGAGCTCCGGCTGCGCGTAAGGCGATATTGATTTTCATGTGCGTCCTCGGTAGATAAATGGATATTTTGAATTAAGCGTTTTCATCAGCCGTTGCAGCCAACGCGCTGCGTTTCTTTCGTATGCTGGGCATGACGGCCGTAATAAGAAGCACTAGGGAGACGAATAAAAAGCCCGCTGCGATCGGACGCGTGACAAATATCGACATGCTTCCACCGGAGATGATGAGTGACTGGCGCAACGAGTCTTCCAGGATGTTCGTCAAAACAAAAGCAAGAATCAATGGTGCCGGCTCATAGTCAAACTTGCGCATCAAGTAGCCGATCACACCGAAAAACAGCATCAGGTATAAGTCCATTTCACTGCCGTTGATGACGTAAGCGCCAATCAGCGCAATAAAAAGAATGAGTGGAAACAGCACCGCGTATTGAACTTTGAGCAAACGCACCCAAAGACCGATTAGCGGTAGATTCAGTACGAGCAGCATGAGGTTGCCTACATACATGCTCGTGACCGTTCCCCAGAAAAGTTCGGGATTTTTTTGGATCATCATGGGTCCGGGTGTGATGCCATGGATCAGCAAGGCTCCAAGCAAAATCCCCATGACCGCATTGGCTGGAACCCCGAGGGTTAGAAGCGGGATGAATGCCGCTTGTGCAGCGGCGTTGTTGGCAGACTCAGGGCCTGCCACGCCAGCAATCGCACCGTGACCAAAGGTCTCTGGGTGTTTGGACATGCGTTTTTCTATTCCGTAAGAGATAAATGACGCGAGTACGGCGCCGCCACCCGGCAAGATGCCTAGAAAAAATCCAGCGACTGAGCCTCGTGCGATCGGCATGGCGGAGTCTTTCCAGTCTTGCTTGCTTGGTAGAAGATTCTTAACCTGCTTGACCACGACGCTCTGCTTGATGGTTTGCTCGACATTGAGCAGTATCTCTGACACGCCGAAGAGCCCCATGGCGAGTGGTGCAATACCGACTCCATCGATGAGATCAGGAACGTCGAAGGTGAACCTTGGCATCCCCGTCATCGTGTCGAGACCCACCATGCCGATGAGTATGCCGACACCTGCCATCATCAGTGATTTCACCATCGATTTTTGCGCGAGGTAGGTCAGAATAATCAGGCCCATAATCATCAAGGCAAAATATTCGGGCGGTCCAAACCTCAGTGCCACGGCGGCCAAGGGGGGGGCAAGCAGCATCAAGCCGATAATGCCCAAGGTGCCGGCAATAAAAGAGCCGAAGGCGGCGATGCCCAGCGCTGGGCCCGCACGACCTTTGAGTGCCATTTGATGACCATCAAGCATCGTGACGACCGAGGCAGCTTCGCCCGGTATGCCGACAAGGATAGAGGTGGTCGACCCCCCGTACTGGGCGCCGTAGTAGATGCCAGAGAGCATGATGATGGCGGTGACGGGCGAAATGCCAAATGTCACTGGCAAAAGAATAGACATTGCACCGACGGGTCCCAGGCCAGGCAACACACCGA
>CAMBPA010000134.1 GCA_945869355.1 Bordetella parapertussis | reverse complement strand
ATCCCGGAAAGACCCTCGGTCAACTGATTTTTGCCAAAGCGTTATATGCCGCCCGTGCTAAAAACCCTACAGATCGAGGAAAGCTTGTGATTCTACAATAAAAAACGGGTGCAAGCCAAATGGCAGCACCCGCTCAAGGCCCAAGTCGCCGCTAGACGACCTGAACGGACTAAAAATTACTTCTTGGCACGCGACAGTGCCGCACCAACGTACTGGTCGTAAGAAGCTTCAGCGACACGGAACCAAGGCACTAACTCGTCGCGATAGCCCATGTAGTTCGCTAAGATTCGCTTGAATCGCTCGTTTTTAGCCGAGGTTTGCTCGTAAACCTTCTGCGCCGCATCCCAACATGCATCCATCACCGCACGAGGGAAGGGGCGCAACTGTGTACCTTGCGACAGCAAACGACGCAACGCGATTGGATTCAAGTTGTCATAGCGAGCGGTCATGGTCACAGTTGCCGCACGACTGGCTGCTTCGATAATCGACTGATAGCTCTTAGGCAGCTTTTCCCACTCGCCCTTGTTGATGTAGAGCGACGTCTGAGCACCGCCCTCCCACCAGCCTGGGTAATAGTAGAACTTAGCGACTTTAGCGAAACCGAGTTTCTCGTCATCGTAGGGGCCTACGAACTCAACCGCGTCGAGCGTGCCTTTTTCAAGGGCAGGATAAATATCACCTGCGGGCAACTGTTGGGGCACAACACCCAGCACGGAGAGAACTTCGCCCGCAAAACCGGCTGTCCGCATTTTGAGACCTTTTAGGTCATCAACGGATTTAATTTCTTTGCGATACCACCCACCCATCTGAGTGCCGGTATTTCCGAGGGGGAAGTTGATGATGTTGTAGTCACCATAGACTTCGCGCATGAGTTTCATGCCATCGGCTTCCCACATCCAGGCGTTCATCTGGCGCGCGTTCAGGCCAAAGGGAACCGCCGTATCGAAGCTAAGCGAAGGGTCCTTACCGTGGTAATAGTAGCCACTGGAGTTGCCCATCTCGACGGTGTTCTTTTGTACAGCATCCAACACTTGCAGCGGCGGAACAATCTCGCCACCGGGAAAATTACGGATATTGAACTTGCCGTTTGTGCCTTCACGCACGTAACGCGAGAACAACTCGCCGGTGCCCCACAACGTGTCCAAACCGCGAGTAAAGCTCGAAGCCAACCGCCAGTTGAGCGTGGGCGTATCTTGTGCGAATACAGGTGCGGCAACTGCCGCACTGCCGGCGACTGCGCCGACACTAGCTTTCTTTAAAAACGAACGACGTTGCATACGAGGTCTCCTCGGGAAGTTTATTCAGGCGTATCGTGACGTCTGATTCTGGCAATATTACACCGCTGTGAGCTAGGAAATACCCCAATCAGAGCCAAGCTCGGGCATTCCCTAGGTTCCGGCGATCGCCATGCGTTCAATCAATATTGAACCGGTGGTTTTGCTGCCTCGGGTGATCGTGTCCGCGCCAACCGCCACGATCTGCGCAAACATCTCTTTGAGATTGCCGGCGATCGTAATTTCCTCGACAGCGTGTTGAATCTTGCCGTTTTGAACCCAATAACCAAAAGCACCGCGCGAATAGTCTCCGGTGACATAGTTCACGCCCTGCCCGATCAACTCCGTCACCAACAACCCCGTCCCCATTTTGCGCAACATCGCATCCAAATTGTCTTGCCTGCGTGTCTCTGTTGAACGCATCACCAGGTTATGCGAACCACCCGCGTTCCCCGTCGTGGTCATTCCAAGTTTGCGCGCGGTGTAGCTCGAGAGAAAATAGCCCTGCAGTACGCCGGAGCACACCAACTCACGTGCTTGCGTGCGTACACCCTCTTCATCAAAGGGGGAGCTGCCCATCGCGCCTTTGATGTGGGGATCTTCGGCGATCTCAATATGAAAGGGAAATATCTCTTTGCCGAGCGCGTCCAGTAGAAAACTGGTTTTACGGTAAAGCGCTCCGCCGTTAACCGCTTGTGTCAACGCACCCAGCAACCCCAGAGCCAATGGCGCTTCAAACAACACGGGGAAGTGTCCCGTAGGAATACGTCGTGCAGACAATCTGGACAAGGCACGCTCCGCGGCATAGCGGCCTACTGCGGCCGGATTAGCCAAGCGCTTCGCAGACCGATTACTCGTCGACCAATAGTCATGTTGCATGGACTGGCCGCGCCCGGCGATTGGCGACACCGATAGGCCGTGACGCGAAAACGCGTAGCCATCAAGAAACCCTCGGGTATTGCCGAGAATAAAATGCCCCTCGTGGGTATCAATGGACGCCCCCTCAGTATTCGTGATGCGCTTATCGGTCGCCAAGGCAGCATGCTCCGCCTCAAGGGCCATTTCGGTCGCCTGCTCAACGCTGACCGCCCAAGGATGGTGTAATTGCAATGTGTGACGCGCACCGATTGCGAGTAAATCAGCATCAGGCAAGCCCGCAGCGGGGTCTTCAGCGGTGTAACGGGCGATATGCCAGGCAGCTTCCACCGTCTGACGCAACGCTTCGGTGGAAAAATCTGATGTCGAGGCCGAACCACGGCGTTGTCCGGCAAACACCGTAATATCCAATGATCGATCCCGTGTTTGCTCAACGGTTTCGACTTTGCCTCGGCGTACGGAAACGGCCAACCCTTGGGCTTCAGAAGCCTCGGCGGCGGCGTCGCTGGCGCCCAAACTGCGTGCGTAATCGAGTGTACGAGTCACCAAATCTTCAAAAATTAGACGATTTTTAGCGATTGGCAAGAAAGAATGTGATGTAGCCATATTGGTCCATTAGCGTGAAGCTTTATGATAGCCCCATGACACAAGAAATACCTCAATCTCCTGACGAACTTCCGGACAACGTTTACGACGGGCCTAGCAAGTCGCAAGTTAAGCGCGACATGCTGGCCTTGCTCGACCTTGGCCGTGAACTCGTCGATCTGTCGCCGGAGCGACTGAAACAACTACCGCTCTCTGAACGACTATACGAATCGATTCGGCTAGCGCAACGAACAACCAGCCGCGAAGGATTGCGCCGGCAAGTCCATTACGTGGGCAAGCTCATGCGAGACGCGCAGGCCGACGAAATCCGTAAGCAACTTGATACCTGGAAAAACGGATCGCGTGAACAGACTCTGGGCATGCATCGCCTGGAAGCCCTGCGCGATCGGTTACTAAAGGACGATGGGGCACTCACGACGCTACTCGAAAAATATCCTGAGGCGGATATTCAACACTTGCGCAGCTTGATCCGCGAAGGACGCAAGGAAGTCTCGGCCAACGAGACATTACGTCCTGGTCAAGAGCCACAACGCAAACACTACCGCGCGCTGTTTCAGGCGCTTAAGTCTTTACACGATTCGGAAACACAAGCTTCGGACACCACAGAATGACGACCCCCTCCCTACTCGACTGTATTGAGCACGAAACAGGACCTGAACCCGCCCACTGCGTGATCTGGCTGCACGGACTCGGCGCGGACGGCCATGACTTTGCACCGATCGTGCCAGAGCTGCAGTCACCCGCTAAGCTCGCCGTTCGCTTTGTTTTTCCACACGCAACGATCCAACCCGTGACAATCAACGGCGGTATGGCGATGCGCTCGTGGTACGACATCCTGACACCGAATCTTGTCAAGCGCGAAGACGAGGCCGGCATACGTATCTCTGAACAAGCGATTCAAGCGCTGATTGCACGTGAAAACGCTCGCGGCATCCCAAGCTCACGCATCGTGTTGGCGGGCTTTTCACAAGGCTGCGCGATGACTCTGCACACGGGCATACGCTTGAAAGAAAAACTCGCGGGCCTGATGGGCTTGTCAGGCTACCTTCCGTTGATCGATATGGCGGCGCATGAGCGCGAGCCAGCCAATGCTGCGACACCCATTTTTTTAGCGCACGGCACACACGATCCCGTCGTCACGCTGGAGCGCGCCGAAGCCTCTCGGGCAAAGCTGATCGATCTTGGCTATCAGGTGCAATGGCACACCTACCCGATGCCGCACTCTGTTTGCGCACAAGAGATCGACGATATTTCCAGTTTTTTACAAAGCGTCTTGCTTTAAATCCATAAAAGGTTTTTTTCTGATGACCGCAGCTTCAACACCTGTACGCACGCGCTTCGCGCCTTCACCCACAGGTTTTCTGCATTTAGGCGGCGCACGCACGGCGCTTTTCTCCTGGGCCTTCGCACGTCACTATGGCGGCACTTTTATTTTGCGCGTAGAAGACACGGACCTAGAGCGCTCAACACCTGAGGCCGTGCAGGCGATTCTTGATGGCATGACCTGGCTTGGCCTGACGCCCGACGAAGGTCCGTTCTTTCAAATGCAACATATGGACCGCTATCGTGCCGTAGTGGAGCAAATGTTGTCGGCGGGTACGGCCTATCACTGCTATAGCTCACCCGATGAGGTCGAAGCCATGCGCGAGTGTGCGCGTGCAGTCGGACAAAAGCCACGCTATGACGGCACGTGGAGACCAGAGCCCGGAAAAAAACTCCCGCCGATTCCAACCGATCGTAAACCTGTCGTGCGCTTCAAAAGCCCGCAAGACGGTGCGACGGCGTGGGTGGATATGGTCAAGGGCCCGATTAGCTTTGACAACACCGAGCTAGATGATTTGGTGATTGCACGCCCCGATGGCACGCCAACGTATAACTTTTGTGTGGTGGTCGACGACTGGGATATGCGCATCACCCATGTGCTGCGGGGTGACGATCACGTGAACAACACGCCTCGTCAAATTACGATTCTGCGTGCCTTGGGCGCGCCTATCCCTGAGTACGGCCATGTGCCGATGATTCTTGGGCCCGATGGCGAAAAGCTTTCCAAGCGCCATGGCGCAGTCAGCGTCATGGAATATGACCGAGACGGTTATTTGCCCGAAGGGATGATTAATTATCTTGCGCGCCTCGGCTGGAGTCACGGCGATGACGAATTATTTTCTCGGGAACAACTCGTCACGTGGTTCGATCCGCAACACCTCTCTAAATC
>CAMBPA010000133.1 GCA_945869355.1 Bordetella parapertussis | reverse complement strand
GCGCCAGTACCACCCTTTTTTTAGTTGCCAGCCGTCAATGATATCGCCTACCAGGTACAGTTTGTCGGACTCGTTCCACTTTAAAAAATCGAGTAGATACTCAGCCTTGCATCCCGGAGTACCGAGATGAATATCTGAAATCCAAATGGCTCGATACTTTTCTGGACACTGTGCTGGAATGAAATATTCGGGAGGCGGCATAAGAATCGGTATCCTGAGTCGACTAGTACGTTTTAGAACTGTTAATCGCAACCAAAGAGCGAAAAATTTCTTCTGTACGAGACAAAATGATGCTCCAGCTATTACTTAACGCTGTCTGTCTTGCTTGTCTACGCATATCTTCGCGACCCGCTGCATCTTGTGCAGCCGCTTGCGTAGCAGCAATAAATTCGCCTTCATTATTGGGGGGTAAAAGCAGTCCGTTTCGCTGACTGACAATGAGTTGTCCAGCGGCCGCATGATCGTAGGCGATCACACACAGTCCGCTCGCCATTGCTTCGAGCGTGACGTTACCGAAGGTCTCCGTCAAACTAGGGAATACAAACAGATCCGCGCTCGCATAATGCTCAGCCAGGTCTTGTCCGCGTTTGGTTCCAGCGAAGATGCCGTCGGGGCACAAGCGTTGCAATGTTGCGGTCTCGGGGCCATCGCCTACAAATACGAGCTTTACATCTGCGCCAGACTGTTTGAGGCGATCGTAAGCATTAATCACCACACCAAGGTTCTTTTCGACGGCGAGTCGGCCGACAGAGAGAAGGACGATCGTTGTGGCAGTCGCACCCCAAGATTCGCGTAAACGAAGACTTCTATGGCTCGGTGAAAATTTTTCTGTATCGACGCCGCGCGGTACAACGATCAGTCTTTCAAATCCGCCCAATGCGAGCTCATCTTGTAAGCGTTGCGTGGGTACCATGGTGCAGCGCGCAGCGTTATGAAACTTTCGTAGGTACGAGACGATCGTACTTTTCAACCAGCCTAAACCATATAGCTGGCTATAAGCGTGGAAGTTAGTCCTGAAGTCTGAACTGACAGGAATACCCAGCTTATGTGCTGCGCGAGCGGCCGACCAACCCAGCGGCCCTTGTGTTGCGATGTGCACAAGATCCGGGCGCCTGGCAGTCCATAGTTTACGTAGGCTACCTAAGGCCGGAAGCCCCATACGTAGCTGCTTATACATTGGAATTGGCGCGCCCCGCACGAGTAGCTCTCCTGGTTGTGCAGTGTGCGCAGACTCTTCTTGGTGACGGGGTCTAATCAGTGTGATTTCGTGTCCGCGTTCGCGTAAGCCCGTCACGATGATCGAAACTGTATGTGCAACGCCGTTAATGTCTGGGGGGTAGGTCTCTGTCACCACAGCCACGCGAAGGCTGGGTTTGTCTGGAACAATGCGCTCTACTTCTATCGAAAGCGGTTCTTTCATTGCTGACCAATCTAGATAGGATGGCCGTAATGTACCTACGCAATATAACGATTCGATGACAACGCAACATTGCGGTGACATTAAAAATTAATGTAGTTGTCACAAAAGTTTCATCATCTTGTCGTGTTCATCTGAAATAATCAGCGCATCAGATCAGGTCCAGTACTCGGGCTATTTAATTTTGAACAAAGGACAAAAGATGAAAGAGCTTCTGAAGACGTTACGCGTACAGAGATGGGATGATCATCGCTACTATCATCACAGCCGGATCAATCAAAGTCTTCACTTTGTCAGCGCAATGTCGTTTTTAGCGTCCTACGTCCTGTTGTTTATTAACCCCGTCGCAGCCTCCTTTGTGGCCTGGTTAGTTGCAATGACGACACGGCAGTCGGGTCATTTTTTCTTCGAACCTAAGGGTTATGACCATGTCAATCAAGCAACACATGAACACAAGGAAGAGATAAAGGTTGGCTACAACTTGAACCGAAAAATTGTGTTGTTGTCTATCTGGGCGCTTATTCCGGTCGTTGCGTATTTTGCTCCTCAATATGTCACATGGATGGTGCCCGAAGCTTATGAAAATACTTTCTTACGCTTAGTGGGAATGGCCTGGCTGATGCTTGGGGTGGTTGGAGTCTTGTTTCGTGTGGGACAACTCTGCATTATCGATAGCGGGCAAGCAGCATTTGCGTGGGCAGTGAAAATCATTACGGATCCTTTTCACGACATTAAGTTGTACTTCCGTTCGCCACTCCATCTGTTACGCGGCGAGCTGATAGATCCTATGCCTCACATCCATCATTCAAAATAAGTTTTAATTTTTTGAAAACGTATGTGTAACCAATTCCCTCAGTAATTGGCGCTGAATGGTCCGATTTGTCTGGCCATTCGGCGTCCACCACCAAGCGTCTTCATGCATTTTCTGAGCGGCTCGCACAAAACGCGTCACGAACGACTCAAAATCATCGTCGCTAAAATTCAAACTAAAAATCATTCTTCCTGTGCCTACCCAGCTCAGCGCAATTCCTTCGCGCCGAAGGTAGAACTGAAGCATCCAGTTGTAGCGGCCGGGACAAGTGTAGAGAACAGTCCATACGGTCGACATGGCCTCGACACGCACTGGCAGTTGGGCCGCCGACAAGCGATCGTTCAGCGCCTGAGCCCGGTGAGCCCACGTCTGGTCCAAACTCTCGTACAGCGCAAGCACTGGTTCGGTTTCAATTCGGCGCAGAAATGCGTTCATCGCTCCCATGACATAGGGATGCGCGTTGAAGGTACCTCGGGCAAAACAAAGATCAGCCGGTTTTGTGTCCTTATAGCGTTTCATCAGAGCATGCGGACCGCAGACCACGCCAATCGGAAGGCCGCCTCCCAATGTTTTGCCATAGGTAACGAGATCTGCTTGAACCCCAAAGTACTCTTGTGCGCCGCCACGCGCAAGCCTGAAGCCAAGAAACACTTCGTCCAGGATCAGCACTATTCCGCGCTCAGTGCACACTGCACGCAGCTCTTGAAGCCACTGTGTGTAGGCTGCTCTGTCGAAATGGGCACGACGACTGCCACTCAACAGGGTAGAGTCCGTGGGAGCGCTTTGGTTGGGGTGCATGGCTTGAATGGGGTTCACCAACACGCAGGCAATATCTTTCCTATTTCGCAACACACGCAAGGTATTTGCATGCATCTCTCTAAGCGTCAGCGTATGGGGCGAGGGGGGCATCGGATTGCCCGGGCCTGGCTGGACATCGTCCCACCAGCCATGATAGGCGGCGGTAAAACGTACGATTTTGTTTTTCCCGGTGCGATAACGAGCGACCCGAACGGCCTGCATCACAGCTTCGGTGCCAGACATGTGGAAGGAAATCTCCTCCTTGCCGGAGATCTTGCGCAAACGTTCTGCGTTGTCGAGCACGCACGGGTGGTACGAGCCCAACACGGGGCCCAAATCCCTCACCAGCTCGACTGCATCGTCGATGCACGCTTTATAGAAGTCTTGGCCGAAGAGGTTGACGCCGTAGGAACCTGTGACATCGATAAATTGCTTGTCGTCAAGATCAGTCAGGTGCACCCCTTCGCTCGCACGCCAGAAGCTGCCCAGCGCGACATGCTCTTGAAGATAGGCGCGAAACTGGAAGGGAACGCGGTACTGACTGATCAGCTGGAGATCAGAGATCAGCGGTTTGATTTGTGCGCTGAGGGCGAGTGTCTTGGTGGAGTTCTCTTTAAGATCGCTGGCCAGTGTCAGCAAGGCCGTGTGTCGACGGTGTGCGATGTCTTTCGGGGCCTCGTCGCAGGCAAACCAGCGATCCCCAGAGTAGGAATAGCTTGGAATCAGGGAAGTGATGCGCTTTGCCCATCTCAGGTGACCGCCGAGGGAGGGATATTTTGCAAGAGACAGCTGAAGTCGTTGCCAAACTTTCTTGACCACGACCCAGAGCGCAACGAGCGCGACGATGTATTGAGCGACCTGCAATGCATCAAAGGAATGTTCGTTCATGGAGCCTCGCATCAAAAGCTCCTTTGTATGAAAATTGGATGACTAAATGATGACTTTTAGAAAACAAATTAGAAACATTGTTCTCAATGAGGATATCAACTTCCTTCTGACCAACCGCATTCCCCGAAAAGCCGTTACCCACTTAATGGGTTGGTTTAGCAAGTTACGCATACGTTGGGTATCCGACTCGTCGATCGCCGTCTGGCGTCTGTTTACGGACCTGGATCTGTCCGATGCGAAAAAGCAACAGTTCGATAGCCTGCATGATTGCTTTACGAGAGAGCTTCGCGAGGGGGCTCGCATGGTGGATGCCCGTCCTGAAGTGTTTGTGAGTCCTTCCGACGCCATCGTGGGGGAGTGCGGTCAAGTCGTTGCCGGTCAGTTGTTTCAGGCGAAGGGATTCCCTTATGCGATTAAAGACCTCTTGGGTAGCGCTGTGGACGCGAGCGCTTGGGAGGATGGGTGTTATGTCACACTAAGACTGACCTCTGCGATGTATCACCGCTTTCATGCGCCGTACAACGCAGTGATGCGCAAGGTCGTGTATATGTCCGGGGACACTTGGAATGTCAATCCGATTGCGCTCAAGCGTGTAGCGAAATTGTTTTGTAAAAATGAGCGGGCAATGATTGCCCTGGATGTCGGCGCCCAGCGATACCCCGTCGCCTTGGTCCCCGTGGCGGCGATCCTAGTCGCCAGTATTCGCTTGCATGCGATTGACACGCTTTTTAGTGCACGTTATCGCGGCGAAACAACAATCAACTGCGAGCATAGTGTCGAGAAAGGCCAAGAGCTCGGGTGGTTTGAGCATGGCTCAACGATTATTGTGTTTGCACCAAAGGGGTTTTCGCTTCATCCAGACATCCAGTCCGGCGCTCGGATACGAATGGGACAGGCCCTCATGAATATGCCGTGCGAACTTGTGTCCAACAATGAGGGTGTCGCCCAACCCAGCGGAGTATCGTGATGACGCGAGGCTTTTATTATGTGATCGGTGCACAAACCTTTTCGGCGCTCGCTGACAATGCGTTGTTCATTGCCGCGATTGCACTGATTCATCAGCTTTCC
>CAMBPA010000132.1 GCA_945869355.1 Bordetella parapertussis | reverse complement strand
CAATCTGAAGCACAAGTTGCCCGACCGATATGGTACCGGTATCGACCGTGAGGTCAGCGACCTCCTGGTAGAGGGGTTCGCGCGCTTCGAGCAAAGACCGCAAGGTGCCCCTAGGATCAGGGGTCGCCAGTAAGGGGCGGTTGCGATCCCGGCTGGTGCGTCGAAAGAGCTCGTCTAGGCTAGCACGGAGGTACACGACCAGCCCGCGGGTGCGCAACGCACTACGGTTTTCAGCCGCGATGACCGCACCGCCACCGGTTGCCAGAACAATGTCAGGTCGAACCGTACAGTCATCAAGCACCTGGCACTCACGTTTACGGAACCCTTTTTCACCCTCGATCTCAAAGATTACAGGGATGCGAACACCGCAGCGGGCTTCTAACTCATGATCCAGATCGAGAAAATCACGGCGCAAGGCTCGGGCAAGTGCTTTTCCAATCGTTGTTTTACCGGCCCCCATCATTCCCACCAAAAAAATCGGCGTGTCATGACCCAGCGTACGCACAGGCAGCTCAGGCACAGCAGAGTTGACAGACGCGTTGGGCTCAGTCTGTTGTGGCGACTCAGGCAGGGGTTCGTGACTCATCCCAACATTATCCCATTGACCGTGCCGTGACACCAATAGGCCGGGGCAAAACGGCGCAAAACCTTTAAAATGATCGGCAATGAGCAAATCAAATCCCCCCCGCGAAGACGATGACCTGCCAGACGAGAAGCCTAAAGGCTCTTTTCTGATCCGGTTCGTTCTGAAACTATCCATTTTGTCGGCTGGTCTGGCCTTGTGTGGCGTCTTGTTGTTTGGAATGGCGATGGCGCTGGCCTGGCCAAACCTGCCCGACTTGAACGCCATGACGGACTACCGTCCACGGGTGCCGCTGCGCATCTTCACCTCTGACAAAGTCATGATCGGTGAGTTTGGCGAAGAACGTCGCAACGTTTTGCGCTTTAACGAAATCCCGGACATCATGAAATCGGCCGTGCTGTCGGCCGAAGACGACCGGTTTTATCAGCACAGCGGCATTGACTGGATTGGTGTCGTACGTGCTGGGTTGACTAACCTGATCTCCATGCAAAAGACACAGGGTGCGAGCACGATCACGATGCAGGTGGCGCGCAATTTCTATTTGTCTTCAGAAAAAACCTATTCGCGTAAGTTCTATGAGTTGTTACTGACCTTCAAGATTGAAGCCAGTTTGTCAAAAGACCAGATCCTTGAGCTCTATCTGAACCAGATTTATCTTGGACATCGTGCGTACGGCTTTGCGGCAGCCTCACGAACGTATTTAGGCAAATCGCTTTCAGACATCACGCCAGCCGATGCCGCCTTGCTCGCCGGCATTCCTAAAGCACCTTCGCGCTTTAACCCGATCGCCAATAAACCCCGCGCCGTGCAGCGCCAGCGTTATGTGCTGGGACGCATGCATTCGCTGGGCTACCTGACCGAGGCAGAATACAAAGCTGCGCTGGCGCAGCCGGTTGTCATTAAATCAGCCCAGGGTACTCCTGCGGGTGGGTACGCCGTGCATGGCGAGTATGCCGCTGAGCTCGCGCGTCAGTTGATGATTAGCGTGTATCCCGATAACGTCTATTCGCGCGGGCTGAACGTCTACACAACGATTCACTCGAAAGACCAAGAATGGGCCTATCAGTCCTTGCGCGAAGGCGTACTGGACTACACACGCCGCGCCCCTTACCCAGGCCCCGAAGCGCAACTCACTCTGCCGATCGGTCTGGAAAAAGACGCTGCTAAATTCGATGAGTTTTTAGACGGGGTGTTTGACAAGCACCAGGATCGCACCGAGATGTTAATTGGGGTCGTACTGTCCGTCGCGCCCAACGAGGTGAAGGTCGCGCGCAGCGCAAGTGAGATCATCACCGTCAATGACAAGCGTGCGCTGAGTGTGATTGCACGCGCGCTAAACCCCAAAGCGCCCGCTAACTTAAAAATTCAGCGGGGCTCGGTGGTGTATGTCCACAAAGCACCGGAATACTGGGAAATCCTAAACCTGCCCACGGTGCAGGCCGCCTTTGTTTCGATGGCCCCACAAGACGGCGCCATGCGCGCCATGGTGGGTGGCTTTGACTTCTATCATGGCAACTTCAACCGCGTGACCCAAGCATGGCGCCAGCCAGGCTCTGCGTTCAAGCCATTTATCTATGCAGCTTCTCTTGAGCGCGGCTTGACGCCCGGCACCTTGATTTCGGATCAACCGTTTGAGTTGACCGCTGTGCAAACCGGATCGGGCAAGGCCTGGACACCAAAAAACTATGGGGATCAATACGATCAGATGCTGACAATGCGCGAGGCCATCGCGCGTTCGAAGAACATGGTGTCTATCCGCATCCTGCAGTCGATTGGGCCGCAATACGCACAAGAATACGTCACGCGTTTTGGCTTTGATAAATCACGTCATGCTGCTGTGCTGCCAATGGCTTTGGGCTCAGGTTCGGTGACCCCGATGCAGTTGGCCGCCGGATTCTCTGTCTTTGCAAACGGTGGCTACCGTGTCACACCTTTCCTGATTGATCACGTCACGGACGCTAGCGGTCAAACACTGATGCGTGCCAAGCCTGTGGTTGCAGGGGACTCCGCCTCCCGCGCCATCGATGCGCGTACGGCGTATGTGATGGATGACATGCTGCGTGGCGTAGCCACCTCGGGCACCGCAGCGCGCTCACGTCAGGTGCTCAAACGCGGCGACCTCGCGGGCAAAACGGGTACGACAAACGATTCGGTCGATGCCTGGTTTGCAGGCTATACGCCTCAGCTGGTTGGCGTGGCGTGGCTAGGTTACGACCAGCCCAAGTCGCTGGGTTCGCGTGAAACCGGTGGCGGCGCTTCGCTGCCTATTTGGCTAGGTTATATGCAAAATGCGCTGAAAGCCTTCCCCGAACAAAAGCGTGGCCCCTTACCGGACGGCTTGATTTCTGAAAGCGGAAATCTGTATTTCAAAGAATTTCCAGCTGCGGAGTCCGTCAAGCGCCTCGGGGACCCGAATCAGGACTCGCTCGGTGACTTTTTGAATAATCTGGGCGGCAATAACCAAGGTGGCTCAGGGCGACGCCCAGACCCAGGTGGCTAAGCGGACGCTTAAACGCGTTGTTACCCGGACGGCTTATGCCGCTCGGCTTACAGCTCGACGGTCAGCGGCTTGCCAGTCGCCTCGGAGCAAATACTGGACAAGGTTTGGTGCAGGTCGGTACCGCCGCGCGTATCTTTCCAGTGGTTTCCATCAAAGCGGTAATGAAATCCGCCACTGCGGGCTGCGAGCCACATTTCATGCAGGGGTGCCTGACTGTTGATGACGACTTGGTGGCCGTTTTCAAAAATCAGGTTCAAAACGTTGCCGTTTCGCTTGGTTTCCACATCCAGATCAAGCTTTTCGAACCAGTGGTCCGCTTGGGCTTCTATTGCATCTAGAATGGCGGTTGCGCGTGTATGAAATTCTGTATCGTTCATAATCCTTGTCCTCACATTTGAGGGAGCTAGCAGTGATCCGCAAAATCGACCGTCCGCGACATGCCCGCATTGTAGCGATGCTTACCCTCTCGGCTTGGGTGGCAGGTTGCGGCTTTAAAGGTCCGCTGTATATGCCAGCCAAGCCTGCGGAGGTTCGCCCCTATGTCAGCCAGGAGTCGATGTACGGTATGCCGCCAGACGAAGGCAATTCGGTCATCCCGTTCTTTGACGAGGATCTTATCCTGACGCCAGCCCCGGTGGTGATCGAATAACGCTCACTCAATCTCTGTTGTCTCTATTGTGCTTCATAACCCTCGCGAACCCTTCAATACCCATAGCCTCAACATGACTGCTCCTGGACCCACCCCCCCCGCCACAGCGCTTGCGACCCCTGCTGGCTCGCCTTTTTTTAGCTATCGCGACGGCACCTTGTTTGCCGAGGGTGTTTCGCTCGCAGAACTGGGTCGCGCACTGGGTACCCCTTTATACGTGTACTCGCGCGCCGCACTTGCGGCAGCGTGGGCCTCCTACCAAGAAGCAATTGGTACTCAACGCGTCTTGGTCTGCTATGGAATGAAGGCCAACTCTAACCTTGGGGTGCTCAAAGAGTTTGCGCGGCTTGGCAGTGGCTTTGATATTGTCTCGGGCGGCGAACTAGCGCGGGTATTAGCCGCGGGGGCCGACCCTGCGAAGGTGGTGTTTTCGGGTGTTGGTAAACAAGCGTGGGAAATGCGTGCCGCCCTTGAGGCTGGCGTAAAGTGTTTTAACGTCGAATCCGTCCCAGAACTCAAACGGCTCTCGCAAGTCGCCTGCGAAATGAGTAAGACGGCAGCGGTATCTTTGCGCGTGAATCCCGACGTGGATGCGCAAACGCATCCGTATATTTCCACGGGACTGAAAGAAAATAAATTTGGCATTGCCATCGAAGACGCTCCTGCTGCCTACCAACTGGCCTCGTCGCTTCCGGGGATCGCTGTGGTCGGTGTGGACTGTCACATTGGCTCGCAGATCACCGAAGTCGCACCCTATCTAGATGCGCTGGATAAACTACTTAAGTTGATTGATCAGCTAACCAAGCTGGGTATCAAGCTAAAACATCTGGACCTCGGTGGTGGGCTCGGCATCCGCTACGACGATGAAACGCCCTTAGCGCCCAAAGTGCTTCTCGACAAAGTCTTTACACAGCTAAAAGCACGCGGGTATGCTGGGCTTGAGCTTATGCTCGAACCAGGACGCTCGCTTGTGGGTAACGCAGGGGTCTTGCTCACGACGGTACAGTATCTAAAACACGCTGACGCACGCAATTTTGCAATTGTCGACGCTGCAATGAACGACTTAATGCGACCCGCGCTGTACGAGGCCTGGCATGGGGTGTTGCCTGTCACGCCACGTAACGATTCAAGCGCGCTCTACGACGTGGTTGGCCCTGTTTGTGAAAGCGCCGATTGGTTAGCGCGGGCACGACAACTGGCTTTGCACGAAGGCGATATCCTCGCAATTGAGTCTGCTGGGGCCTACAGCTTT
>CAMBPA010000131.1 GCA_945869355.1 Bordetella parapertussis | reverse complement strand
TCTCGCTGTCTGTGCTGGCGGGCGTCTTGGCGGTCTTGGGATATTCGGTAAACGAATCCGTTGTGATCATGGACCGGATTCGTGAAAACTTCCGCCGGGACCGCGGCGCAACCGTTCGAGAGGTCATTGACGGAGCGATTACGCAAACGATTTCTCGCACCATCATCACGCACGGCTCCACCCAAATGATGGTGCTTGCGATGCTACTTTTTGGCGGCCCTACCCTGCACTACTTTGCCCTCGCTCTCACCATCGGCATTTGGTTTGGTATTTATTCTTCTGTGTTTGTGGCGGCCGCGATTGCGATGTGGCTCGGCATCAAACGAGAAGATATGATCAAACCGATCAAAAAAGCCGACGAAGTCGAAGAGGTTTATCAAGAGTAATTTTCTGCCCACGGGATCAACACCCGCTCCGGCAATATCATGCAAAATAAAGACAACGCTGTACCGGGCGACAAACCCGTCAACCCAAAAAAAGTATTCATTCGCACCTTCGGGTGCCAGATGAATGAATATGACTCCGACAAAATGCTCGATGTTCTTGGTCAAGAGCGCGGCGTTGTTGTGACAAACACCCCTGAAGATGCAGATATCATCTTATTTAACACTTGCTCCGTGCGTGAAAAAGCGCAAGAAAAAGTGTTTTCTGATCTCGGCCGCGTCAAACACCTCAAAGCCTTAAACCCAGACCTCGTGATTGGCGTGGGCGGCTGCGTTGCCAGCCAGGAAGGTTCGGCGATCGTTGATCGCGCACCCTATGTCGACGTGGTCTTCGGTCCACAAACACTGCACCGTTTACCGGAGCTCATCGCGCGCCGCAAGTCCGAAGGCCGCTCGCAAGTCGATATCAGTTTCCCTGAAATTGAGAAATTTGACGCCATGCCTCCGGCACGCGTTCAAGGTGCAACCGCCTTTGTGTCCATCATGGAAGGCTGCAGCAAATATTGCAGCTTTTGTGTTGTGCCCTACACACGCGGAGAGGAAATGTCGCGGCCCTTCGAAGACGTGCTGATCGAAGTCGCAGACTTGGCAGATCAGGGCGTTAAAGAGGTCACCTTACTCGGCCAAAACGTCAATGCCTATCGGGGCAAAATGACGGAAGACGAAAACGGCAATGTCGAGATCGCGGACTTCGCAACACTACTTGAATACGTCCACGAGATCCCTGGCATTGAACGCATTCGCTATACCACCTCACATCCGAAAGAAATGACGGCCCGGATGATCGACGTCTACACGCGTCTACCCAAGCTTGTGTCATTCTTGCACCTCCCGGTGCAGGCCGGCAGTGATCATGTGCTTGCCGGCATGAAGCGTGGCTATACCGCGATTGAGTTCAAGTCCGTCGTGCGCAAACTGCGCGCTGCACGCCCTGGCCTCACGCTATCTTCTGACTTTATCGTTGGCTTTCCGGGCGAAACGGAAGAGGATTTTGAAAAGACGATGAAGCTGATCGACGAGATCGGCTTTGACACGTCGTTCTCGTTTGTCTATTCGCGTCGACCCGGTACGCCTGCCGCGGACCTGACCGACGATACGCCGCAAACTCTAAAACTGCAGCGCCTACAAAAACTGCAAGCGCGCATCAACCAACAGGCGCATGCGATCGCCCAGAGCATGGTCGGCTCCACACAAAGAATTTTGGTGGAGGGCACCTCTACACGAGATGTAAACGAACTGAGTGGCCGAACAGAAAACAATCGAATTGTTAACTTTGCGGGTCACCCGCGCCTGATCGGGCAAATGATCGATATCGTGATTACAGACGCGATGACCAACACATTTCGTGGACGTGTTGTAAACGTAGAAGAGAACATCACCCAGGATACAACGCACTTATGAGCCGCTCTACCGTTAAAACCCCGACGCGTGTGCGCGTGCTTCCCGTAAAAATTAAACTCGAAGGCAGCAATCAACAGCTCTCGAACCTCTGCGGTCCCTTGGACGAAAATCTGCGCCAAATCGCAGACGGTCTGGATCTAGATCTTTCTCGTCAGGCCGATACGATTTCTTTACGCGGCCCCTACGCCGAAGCGGCTGGCACGATGTTGTTATCCTTGCATGAGCGCGCTGGTCAGCGTGCGCTCACTATTGACGATATACAACTCGCCTTAGTTGAGATTGGCGTCGGTCGTTTAGCCCATCCGGCGGTGCAGCAATTCGACCCCAAAGATTTTCCTCCTCTCGATGACGAGAGCGGCACGATCGCGCTGCGCACGCGCCGCAGCGATTTACGCCCTCGGACACCGCGTCAGCGCGATTACCTCAACAACATTCTGAAGCACGACATCACCTTTGGGGTTGGGCCTGCGGGTACCGGCAAAACCTGGCTGGCTGTCGCCTGTGCCATTGATGCCATGGAACGCGACACTGTGCAGCGGCTGATCCTGACACGCCCAGCTGTTGAAGCGGGTGAGCGCCTTGGATTTTTGCCCGGAGATCTTGCGCAGAAGGTAGACCCTTATCTGCGACCACTCTACGACGCCCTCTACGACCTGATGGGTTTCGAACGGGTCCAGCGTCTTTTCGAGAAACAAACCATTGAGATCGCACCACTGGCCTATATGCGAGGGCGCACACTGAATCACGCCTTTGTGATCCTGGACGAAGCGCAAAATACGACGCCAGAACAAATGAAAATGTTCCTCACGCGTATCGGCTTTGGCAGCAAAGCGGTCATCACGGGTGATCCTTCCCAGGTTGATCTTCCGAAGGGGCACAAAAGTGGGCTCGCGCATGCAGTGCAAGTCCTGCAAGACGTGAAGGGCATTGCCATGACCAAGTTCACCAGTAAAGACGTTGTGCGCCACCCTTTAGTTGCACGTATCGTAGACGCCTATGAGCAAGCCGAACAATCAACCCCTTAAGCTTGCGCTAGCCGTTCAGTACGGCGCAGCAGCACCGCTTTTACCGCGTTGGCGTGTTCGTCGCTGGGTACAACGCGCGCTGACTGCCGCGCAACAGGATCGGACATTCGCGTTCTCTGCTTTTGCGATCGTTGTGAGGATAGAAGGTCTAGCCCATGCGCGAACGCTAAATGCGCAATATCGCGGTAAAGATTACGCAACCAATGTTTTAACGTTTGAGTACGGTATCGCGCCTGATGGCAGTGCATCAGCCGACATCGTGCTTTGCTTGCCGATTATTAAGCAAGAAGCTCGCGCCCAACGTAAAGAGTTTCTTTGTCATGCAGCGCACCTCACGATCCACGGAACGCTACATGCGCTCGGTTATGACCACTTGCGCGTTCGCGATACGCAAAAAATGGAAACGCTTGAAATCAAAACTCTCGCCGAAATGGGAATTAGCGACCCTTATTACCTTAGGTAATGCCAGTACTTACCCCTGATTCGTTTCCAGCGCGCAACCAAGCAACGACTTTCAGGTTATCCTAAGCGTCCCGTTACTCTGTCCCCGGACAATGTCAGATCCTTATCCTGCTGCTGAAGCGCCCAGCCCTTCTGCCAAGTCAAACCGACCCCGCCTGCTAGATCGCCTGCTTTCCTTAATGCGCCGCGAGCCCGAAGATCGGGAAGGCATCGTGACGGTTCTCGACGCCGCACGCGAACGCAACCTCATCGATGCCGATGCTTACTCCATGTTGAAGGGCACCTTGGCTGTTGCCGAGCAAACCGCCATGGACGTCATGGTGCCGCGAGGCAGAATGGACATGCTCGACGTCGAGGAGCCCGTCTCTGCGCTCATGCCTGAAATCATTGAGACCGCGCACTCTAGATTCCCCGTGTTTGAAGGCAGTCGCGACAACATCATCGGTATTGTGATGACCAAAGACTTGCTGCGTCTGATGGTCACTCCCGAGCTCTCCCTCAAAGACTTTGTGCGTCCTGCGATCTTTATTCCCGAAACAAAACGTTTAAACGTTCTTTTGCAAGAATTCAGACGCAACCGAAATCATTTGGCGATTGTGATTGATGAGCATGGCGGCATCACGGGTTTAGTCACGCTTGAGGATGTTCTGGAGCAAATCGTTGGCTCGATTGAAGACGAGTACGATGTCGATGGTGAAAAGACTATTTTTTCCGATGGCATACGCGCTTGGCGTATTCTCGCGACAACAGAAATAGAAACGGTCAATACCGCACTGAAAGCCGATCTTCCTGTGGGTGAATACGATACCGTCGGAGGATGGCTGGCGCACGCACTCGGAAGAATTCCAAAACGTGGCGATATTCAACAGCACGGCGATTTGCGATTTGAAGTCATGCGTGCAGATACACGACGCGCGCTTTGGCTACGCGTCAAACAACGTGCTGGAACAGAATCCAGCCGGATGACGCAAGCATCGTGATGCAGTGTTGGCTCAAATGGCGCCTAGCCTTTGGGCTACTCGCTGCAGGTGCATTGCAATCCCTCACCTATGCAGCTGACCCGCTTCCTGGTTGGTCCTTAAGTCTGGTTCAGTTAATCACCATGGCGATACTGGTCGGCTGCATCTGGCGTGCGCCGAGCCCTTTATTCGCCGCGCGTCGCGCCTGGCTCTTTGGCCTTGCACATTTTGCGATAGGTCTTTACTGGCTCACCATCAGCATGCATGTCTATGGCTTGATGCCCTTGCCTATCGCGATTGCGGCGTTGCTCGCACTGAGCGGTTACCTCTCGCTCTTTATCGCTCTGGCCGCTTGGCTGACGCACCGCTTTAGCCTAGACCCGACCCGCGCACCACACACGGTCGGACAACCTATTCAGACGGCACTTGTTTGGGCCGCGGCATGGACACTGAGTGAGTGGCTGCGCGCGACCCTATTTACAGGCTTTCCCTGGTTGAGTAGTGGCTATGCGCATGTAGACAGCTGGTTTGCACCCTGGGCAAGCATCTTGGGTGTGTATGGCGTGTCTTTCCTAACGGCTTTTGCCGCTGCAGCGATCGCAGGTCTGGTGATGGCGAATCCGCAAAGACGCGGCGCGGCTCAGACCCAGCACGCGGCGGCAGGGGTCATCGCACTCCTGATCAGTTTCAGCGGCTGGGGCATTGGTCAAATTGATTGGACTCGCGCTGCTGGTGCGCCCATCGCCTTGCGGTTAGTGCAAGGCAACG
>CAMBPA010000130.1 GCA_945869355.1 Bordetella parapertussis | reverse complement strand
CATTTCGCGTTGGGAAGTCTGTTCAGACGACGCGGTGAAATGGAGCGTGCGATTCGGGTACATCAGAGCTTATTGTTTCGCTCAGACTTGCCGCTTGCTCAACGTGATCACGCGCAACATGAACTCGCCCAAGACTATTTGAAAGCTGGGATGCTGGACCGCGCGGAAGAAGCGTTCGCGGTGCTCAAGCAAACTGCATTTGCCTTGCCGGCCTTGCGTGCATTGATCCGTATTTATGAGTCGGAACATGATTGGGGTCGAGCGATTGACGCAGTCGATAGCTTGCGTAAATTGGTGGACGAGCCTGTCCCGCAACTGGTTCACTATTACTGCGAGCAGGCTCAGGCTGCGCTTGCAATTAAACCTGCTGCTGATGTGCACGCGGCCCAGCAGGCCCTGACGCAGGCTGTGCGGGCGGCTGAGGCGGCGCAAGTCGCACCGGATTCGCCATCACTGGTGCGCGTTGCCATGATTCGTGCTGGGATTGCGGGCTCCTTGCAGGATGGGATTGCAAAGCGAAAGCATTTAGAGTCGATTCTTAAGCAGTCTCCTGAATTCGCAGGCTTAATTGCGCAGGACTTGCTTGCGCACTACACCGAATCGGGGGATGCTGCCGCAGGGTTGGATTTGTTGCATGCGCATTATCAACAGTATCCTTCTTTAGATTTGTTTAATGTTGTGTTTCGCACAATGCGCGCACAACAAAATGCTGCGAGCGCATGGGCGTTTGCGCGTGCGTCGCTGCAGAGTCATCCTTCCTTGCTTGGACTGGATCGCTTCCTAGAGGCTGAGCTCGCGCAAGCCGAACAAGAGCGTGGGGACAGCGCCACGGTGCAAATTGCCGTGCCCGGTGCAGACTTACTGCTGCTGCGCAGCTTGATTAATCGGCATACACAACGGTTAGATAGATATGTTTGTCGCAGTTGCGGCTTTCAGGCGCGACGTTATTACTGGCAGTGCCCGGGGTGCAATGCTTGGGAAACCTATAAGCCCCGAAGACTGGAAGAAATTGAATGAAACCATTTCCCAAAGCAGCGATAGAGAAAGCACGTGTTCTTGTGGTTGGCGATGTCATGCTTGACCGCTATTGGTTTGGTGAAGTCGAACGCATTTCTCCAGAAGCGCCTGTGCCGGTCGTGCATGTTGCCAAACGCGAGGACAGGCTGGGTGGTGCTGCGAACGTTGCGCGTAATGCCGCAGCTTTAGGTGCGCAGGTAACGCTCGTGGGTCTAGTGGGGCAGGATGAGGCGGCAACACGCGTCAAAACGTTGCTGACTGAGGCAGGTATTCAAGCGCATTTGGTGACAGACGCACATCACCCCACCACACTCAAGATGCGCGTGTTGGGTCGTCAGCAGCAGCTCTTACGTATCGACTTCGAAGAAAAACCAACTCCCGCTTTGTTAGACTCCCTAGCCGATCGTGTCGCTCCCTTGCTTGCGCAGCATGACCTGGTGGTGTTCTCAGATTATGCAAAGGGCGCTCTCGCTCAGGTTGAAAAATTAATTGCGATGGCGCGTGAGACAGGGTTGCCGATTTTGGTGGATCCGAAGGGCAGTCACTATCAGCGTTATCGTGGTGCAAGCCTTGTAACACCTAACCGCAGCGAAATGCAGCAGGCTGTTGGACATTGGCAGTCGGAATCTGAGCTAAGCGATCGTGCGCAGGCGCTGCGTACCCAGCTTGAGCTTGAAGCCTTACTCGTGACGCGTTCTGAGCAGGGCATGACGCTCTTCACAGCAGCAGGGAGTGATCATGTCGAGGCGCAGGCACACGAAGTATTTGATGTCTCGGGTGCTGGCGATACGGTGTTAGCAACCTTGGCCGTGATGCGTGCGGCGGGTGTGCCTTGGGCCGAGTCCATGCGCTGGGCAAATCGGGCGGGTGGTATCGTTGTTGGTAAGTTGGGAACCTCTATTGTGACCGCAGGAGAACTCGCATGATTGTTGTCACTGGCGCCGCCGGTTTTGTCGGCAGTAATATCGTGCGCGGCTTGAATCGTCGCGGACACACCAACATTCTTGCAGTAGACGATTTGACTGATGGCGACAAGTTCGTCAATCTGGTTTCCGGTCAGATTGCTGATTACATGCATAAAGATGATTTTCGGCACGGAGTACTTGAGGGAGTTTTGCCGGGTGTGCGTGCTGTCTTTCATCAAGGCGCTTGCTCTGATACGACCGAGCGCAATGGTCAATTCATGATGGACAATAATTATCGCGTATCGCTTGAGCTATTTGAATATTGTCAGTCGCACAAGATTCCGTTTATTTATGCATCGTCCGCAGCCGTCTATGGCGCGGGGCCGGTCTATGTTGAAGACCTTGCCAATGAGCGCCCCTTGAATGTCTACGGTTACTCGAAGTTTTTGTTCGATCAGGTTGTGCGTGCCCGCATGGGCTCGCTGACCGCGCAAGTGGTGGGATTACGTTACTTCAATGTATATGGTCCCCAAGAGCAACATAAAGGTCGTATGGCGTCTGTTGCTTTTCACAACATGAATCAATTCTTGGCTGAAGGACATGTCAGGCTGTTTGGCGGCTGGGATGGCTATGCCGATGGTGGACAGTTGCGCGACTTTATCTCGGTCGATGACGTGGTGGATGTCAACTTGCATTTTCTCGAACATTCCAAAGTCTCAGGCATTTTCAATTGCGGGACGGGTCGTGCCCAGCCTTTCAATGATGTCGCCAGCGCAGTGGTCAATGCCATGCGTGGCATCCAAGGTAAGCCAGCACTCTCGCTCGAGGAGCTAGTCAAGCAGGGGTTGCTGCGTTATGTAGAGTTCCCTGAAGACCTGAAGGGGCGATATCAAAGCTACACACAGGCCGATGCGAGTGCCTTGCGTCAGGCGGGCTTCACTGCACCGATGCGAGACGTTCAGACGGGCGTCACGCAG
Source organism: Bordetella parapertussis (assembly GCA_945869355.1). Taxonomy (GTDB): domain Bacteria; phylum Pseudomonadota; class Gammaproteobacteria; order Burkholderiales; family Burkholderiaceae_B; genus Zwartia; species Zwartia parapertussis_F. Next base: position 2,214 of record CAMBPA010000130.1, on the reverse strand, counting down.
TATGTGCAGGCGTTGCATGGACCCCGGTAAATTCCGAATGGCTGGAGTCGTGCACAAGCCACGTATTGCAACGGCTCATCCCGCAAGATAGCGCAACGTAAACAGGACTCATGTCGGGTCTTGTCTGTTCGTTTATCTTAAGGATGCGCTATGAACCCCTTTCTTGTTGATCCCGTCGCAACACCCATCACGACTGTATTGCCTGGTGAATGGAACACGATTTCATTTGCGCGACGTCCGGGCCGACCTTTTCGGTATCGTGCGGGGAAGTTGGCGCTGGCGGCCGCAGGTCTCGGCGCTAGTCTGGGCGCAACGTTTGTTGCGCATGCAATAGATGTCAACGTCGCGTCGGTTGCAGAACTAGAGCGACTCCGAGGGATTGGTCCGCGGACCGCACAAATGATTATCCAAGAGCGTGAGCGTGCAGGCGCGTTTGAGTCATTGACGGACCTGTCCGAGCGTGTGCGCGGAATCGGTGCGCAGCGCGTAAAGGTTTTGCACAGTGGGGGGCTTCGTGTGGGGACGCCGGACAACACGTCTGTCAGTCATCCGCCTGGACCTCAGGTCGTTGAGGGTGGCCTCGGGGCACCGCGTCAAGCGGGGCGTGACGGGGTCACGCCTGTGTTGACGCCAGGGGTGATAGTCCCTGCCGAGCATAAGTAATCGCCTTCCAGAGCGCGGCATTTTCTGTATGATTAATCCTATGAAAACCTATCCTACCGTTGAAAATGCCGTCGGTCAGACGCCACTCGTTCGACTCCAACGCCTACCCGGCCCCATTGCGGCCGAGCGCGGCAATATTGTGCTGGGCAAGCTCGAGGGCAATAATCCGGCCGGTTCGGTGAAAGATCGTCCGGCCTTGTCCATGATTCTTGGCGCAGAGGCGCGAGGCGACATCAAACCTGGCGACACCCTCATTGAGGCCACGAGCGGGAACACGGGTATCGCCTTGGCAATGACGGCGGCGATGCGTGGTTACAAAATGATTTTGATCATGCCCGACAATTTGTCTGTGGAGCGGCGTGCCTCAATGGCGGCGTATGGGGCAAAACTTATCTTGACCTCAGCGAGTCAAGGCGGGATGGAATACGCACGCGATCTCGCCGGCAAGATGCAAGCGCAGGGGCAGGGCAAGGTTCTGGATCAGTTTGCCAACCCGGATAACCCGCTCGCCCACTTTAAAACGACAGGCCCAGAGCTTTGGGAGCAGACTGACGGACAAATTACCCACTTCGTCAGTGCGATGGGTACGACGGGGACCATTATGGGTGTTGGGCGTTATTTAAAATTAAAAAATCCGGATATAAAAATTGTAGGTGCTCAACCAGCTGAGGGTTCACAAATTCCGGGTATCCGGAAATGGCCGGAAGCGTATCTACCTGCTATTTACGACCCAAGTGTGGTGGACCAGTTCGAGTTGATTGAGCAAAAAGACGCCGAAGCCATGGCACGCCGGCTTGCTGCTGAGGAAGGAATTTGCGCAGGGGTTTCCGCTGCAGGGGCCTTGGTTGCTGCGCTGCGTGTGGCGCAACAAGCCCGCAACGCCACAATCGCGTTTATTGTCTGCGATCGTGGTGACAGGTACTTATCAACAGGCTTGTTTGACGAGCAGGCCTAAGCGAGCCCACCCTATGGCTTGCTAAGTTCAGCGGCTAAGTCTGCCACCGACGCTGCATAAAAATAGCTACGGTTGTACAACGTAATCGTAAAGAAGTTCGGCGTGGCTGTGCGTAGCTCGACCGTTCCAGCCGACTCTTCTGGCAGATCAATGACGCCCAGTGCAGCGCGCATCCAAGGGCCTTCCTTTGCTCCAGGCGCAAGGCGTGCGCCTGCTGCACGGAGCTGTGGCCAATCGAGGGTTGGCTTTAACCCCCCATCGACCAGTTTGCTTGCAGACGTTGGTAGCGTCACAGGCGCAAATACAGGTAAGCCACGTTGCCAGCCATGTTCAACCAAAAAGTTGGCTACCGATACGATGGCATCGGGCACACTGCCTGACAGATTGATTTGCGTCGCACCACTTGCACTGACGGCGAAGCGTTTAATACTTCCGGGCATGAATTGTGGGATGCCGATGGCGCCCGCGTAAGAGCCTTTAATTGTGCGTGCATCGATTCGGCCAGTGAGGTCGAGCTCGACTAAGTCGGCCAGTTGATTACGAAACATGTCTGCGCGGTCTGGTCTTTTGGGGTCCGGATAATCGAAGGCAAGCGA
>CAMBPA010000129.1 GCA_945869355.1 Bordetella parapertussis | reverse complement strand
TCTCTGTCATTTGCATTTGGACGTTTAGACCTACCGCTCGCCACATTTCAAGCATGATTTGGTCGGTTTGCGTCTGGTTGGTGTAGTAGTTGTTCATCGTCCGAAAGTGAATGGTCTCGCCCTTATAGCCAGCCTCTTTTAAGAGTTTTTTTGCGAGCGCAACGTCATACTTTGGTACGGACCAGTCGCTGATGAACATGTCTGCATAGAATTCCCACTGCAGTCCGGCGGGAATCGAAGTCCTACCACCCCAAAGTGCATCGATAATCGCTTTGCGATCAATGGCATGCGTCATCGCCTGACGGATTTTTGGGTTGGCAAGCACAGGATGCGTTTTGTCGAAGACAACCAGTCGGTGGTTCATTACAGGGCCACCCGTTACTTCAAATTTAGGGTTGTTTTGAATGATCTTGAACTGATCTGGCGGAATGTCCGTGACGAAATCATATTGTCCCGTGATTAGGCCGTTGATCCTTGACGATACCTCCGGTACAACGGTGTAGCGAATTTCTTTTATGTTCGGTTTGCCGCCAAAATAGTCATCGTGCGCAACGAGTACCAAGTACTGATCTTGCTTGAGTTCCTTCACTTTAAAGGGGCCAGCGCTGATTGGGTTTTGCGCCCAGGCGTTCCAGTCTTTAGCAGCCAGATAGGCTTTCTTAGAGATGATTTCAGAGCCTAAACGCGCCAAACGCCCCTCTAACGTAACATCGGGTAGGGCATTCACTAACCGAATGGTTTTGTCGTCAATGATCTCAACCCCAACCAGAGAAGGCCAAATATTGCGAGCCACCGCAACCACCTCGGCCGGAGGAGTAGGGCCCGAGGCAAAGCTTGTGTCGCCTGTCGGTTTCGGGGCTGCGCCAGCAGACTTAGTTGCCGGGCCCATTGACGGTTGGCTAGCACCAAACATCCGCTGTGCACCAAAACTAAAAGCGATATCCTCAACAGTGACGGTGTCACCGTTATGGAACTTCACGCCCGGACGTAATTTAAACTCGAGCGTGCGATCGTCGATGCGTTTCCAGGACTCAGCAAGAGCAGGGCGAGCACTTAAATCGCCAACGGTATCCAGTTCGATTAAGCCCGCATAGATCATTGGTAGCACGCGCGTGCCAACATTGCTTTGCTCGCGCAGAGGGTCTAGTGCACCACTATTAGCGATTTGTTGAACGGCCACCCGAATAACGGGCCGTGAATCTGTTGATTGAGCAGTCGCCCATGGCGTGTAGCTAATCGCGCAAGCAAAGGCTAAGGCGACAGCGTTAAAAATATTCGGAAAGCGTACAGGCATGATTGATTCCAGTTGAAAATCCTGAAATCAATACTAGGGTCCATTAATTTAAGTGAGGTGACCGTTGTGTGAAGCTTTTATGACAGTCATCACTTACTGACGGGCGGTTTGTCGTTTTTCCCACCAGGCACTAAGCTCGCCGACCAAACCGCGTCTGAAGGCCAGTACGCAGATCACGAAGATCAAGCCGATGACGATGGTGACGGATTCGCCTAGGCGTTGGAACCACTCAACGCCCGTCCATTTGGTGAGCGCAGCACCGAAGTCGCCCACTTTGTTCTCAAGCAAGACAACAATGAAGGCGCCAATCACGGGGCCGACGAGCGTGCCCAACCCACCAATGAGGGTCATTAGAATCACCAGGCCTGACATCTGCCAGGTGGCGTCTGACAGCGTGGCCGAGACAAAGATCAACATCTTGGTCGAACCCGCCAAGCCGGCCAACATCGCGGACAGCACAAAGGCGAGCAACTTGAAACGATCGACGTCGTAGCCCAGTGAGATTGCACGAGGTTCGTTTTCACGGATGGCCTTCAATACCTGACCGAAGGGCGAGTGCACGGTACGCCAGATGATGAAATAAGCCAGCACAAAAATACCCATCACGACGTAGTACAGGTTCAAATCGCTTTTTAGATCGATCAGCCCGAACAGGGTTCCGCGTGGTACGCCCTGCAGCCCATCTTCACCGCCGGTGAATTTTGCCTGCAAGAAAAAGAAGTACACCATCTGCGACAGGGCAAGGGTGATCATTGCAAAGTAAATGCCGCTGCGACGAATCGCCAGTGCGCCCATGGCCAAACCTAATGCCCCTGCGACAAGCACGCCGTACGCGATGCCAAGTTCTGGAGAAAAGCCCCACAGTTTCATGGCGTGTCCGGAAGCGTAGGCGGCACTTCCTAAAAACGCAGCGTGTCCAAATGACAGCAAGCCGGTAAAACCCAAGAGTAAGTTAAAGGCACACGCAAAGAGCGCGTAGCACATGATCTTCATGGCGAAGATGGGATAGATTCCCATCAGTGGGACTGCCGCCAGGAACAACAGAAAGACGATATAGCCGAGCGCTTGACGATTCATTTTTCTTTTCCGAATAGTCCGGCAGGGCGGATGAGTAAGACAATAGCCATGATGATAAACACCACCGTGCTCGAGGCCTCCGGCCAAAACACTTTGGTTAAGCCTTCGATGATGCCTAGACCCAGTCCGGTGACGATCGCCCCCAAAATTGATCCCATACCCCCAATCACCACCACAGCGAACACCACGATAATCAAGTTGGATCCCATCAACGGAGAGACCTGCAGGATGGGGGCGGCAAGCACGCCCGCGAAACCAGCTAAGGCCACACCGAAGCCGTAAGTGAGCGTGATCATCAAAGGCACGTTCACGCCAAAGGCTTCGACCAGTCGGGGGTTCTCGGTGCCGGCCCGCAGCAATGCCCCTAAGCGGGTACGCTCAATAATGAACCACGTGATCAGGCACACAACAACTGAGGCTACTACCACCCAGGCGCGGTAGTTAGGCAACATCATGAAGCCCAGATTCGTTGCGCCCCGTAATGCTTCTGGGGTGGTGTAGGGTTGCCCTGACACGCCGTAGAAACTGCGAAACAGACCTTCGATCAGCAGAGTGATGCCGAAGGTGAGTAACAAACCATATAAGTGGTCAAGCTTGTAGAGATGCTTGAGCAGGAATTTTTCTATGAGGATGCCAAAGAGCCCGACGATGATCGGTGCCAAAAGCAACATCAACCAGTAGTTGATGCCAAAGTAGGACAGCCCCATCCAGGCGAGAAACGCACCCAACATATACAGCGCACCGTGCGCAAAGTTGATGACGTTAAGTAAGCCAAAAATGACCGCTAACCCTAGCGACAAAATGGCATAGAAAGAGCCGTTGACTAGGCCAAGCAACAGTTGACCTAAAAACGCCTGCAACGGGATACCGAATATCATGATCATGTTCTATCTGCTTCGAATCGACTGCATGAGCAGAACGCGCCTCCGCACACGCAGGGTGCACGAAGGCGGTGTTCTGATTACTTCTTGACCAGCTTGCAGGTCGACTCAGAGAGCTTGGTGAATACTTCTTCACCTGGCAATACGGCGATTTGCTTGTAGTAGTCCCAAGGATATTTCGATTCGCTTGGCTTTTTGACTTCCATCAAGAACATGTCGTGGACCATACGGCCGTCTTCACGGACATAGCCGTTCTTAGCGAACATGTCGTTGACTTTGTTGGACTTCATCCACTTCATGACGGTATCGCCATCATCACTACCCGTTGCCTTGACGGCGTTCAGGTAGAACGACACAGCGGAGTAGTCACCTGCCTGAATCATCGAAGGCTTGCGCTTGACGCGTGCTTCGAATCGTTTCGACCATGCGCGGGTCTCTTCGTTCTGATCCCAGTACCAGCCGTCGGTAAACTGCATACCTTGCGTGACGTTCAGACCAAGTGAGTGAATGTCGTTAATAAAAATCAGCAGGCCGGCCATTTTCATGGTCTTGCCAATACCGAATTCGTTTGCAGCTTTGATCGAGTTGATTGTGTCGCCACCAGCGTTTGCTAAGCCCAGAATCTGTGCTTTAGAGCTTTGTGCTTGCAACAAGAAAGACGAGAAGTCTGACGAGTTAAGCGGTGCGCGGACTTGACCGACCACTTGGCCACCGGCCGCACGAACGACGTTGGCGGTATCGCGCTCAAGCGCATGGCCAAAGGCGTAGTCAGCGGTCAGGAAGTACCAAGTTTTGCCGCCAGCTTTCACCACGGCTGCGCCTGTGCCGCGTGCTAGCGCAACGGTGTCATAGGCCCAATGTACGGTGTAAGGGGTGCACTGCGCGCCCGTGAGGTCTGACGCGGCTGCGCCAATGGCAAAGAAAGGTTTTTTGCGCTCTGCAGCGATACCCGCCAACGCGAGGTTCACGCCTGAGTTCGTGCCCCCAATGAGCATATCGATTTTTTGCTGATCAAACCACTCGCGTGCGCGCGCTGCGGCTACGTCAGCCTTGTTTTGGTGATCGGCGAAAACTAGTTCGATTTTCATACCGTTGATTGCACCGCCTGCGTCGGCAATCGCCATACGAGCGGCTTCGACGCCACCGGCGCCGTCGATGTCGGAGTAAACGCTGGCCATGTCAGTGATAAAGCCGATACGGATCACGTTGTCAGAAACGTTAGCGAAAGCAGGTTGTGCCAAGAGACCGGCGCTAGCCAGTATCATTGAAGCGCTGAGGGTACGAAGTTTCATAGGGAATAGCTCCAGAAAGTTGTTACAAAAATAGTAATTAAACTCCAAGCAATTCGTTGAGGACGGACTGCTTTTCCTTGAGCTCGGAGGCCGCGAAGTGTTCGACGATCTGGCCATGCTCCATTACATAAAACCGGTCAGCCAGCGGGGCGGCAAATCGGAAATTCTGCTCAACCATAATAATGGTGTAACCCTTAGATTTTAGCGTCTTAATCATGCGACTTAAGGCTTGAACGATGACTGGGGCCAGGCCCTCTGAAATCTCGTCTAATAACAGTAGGTTGGCACCAGTGCGCAGAATGCGTGCCACCGCGAGCATCTGCTGTTCACCACCCGACAGGCGTGTGCCTGGCGAGTGGCGCCGTTCGAGCAGGTTAGGGAACATCTCGTAGATTTCGGACAGCGACATCCCGCCACCCAAAGCGCCGACCGGCGGTGGCAGCAGTAAGTTCTCTTCGCACGAGAGGCTGGCAAAGATGCCGCGTTCTTCGGGGCAGTAACCAATGCCTAGATGCGCGATCTTGAAGGTGGGCATGTCGATTGCTTCGGTGCCGTGAATGCGTACCGAGCCTGTCCGCGATCCGGT
>CAMBPA010000128.1 GCA_945869355.1 Bordetella parapertussis | reverse complement strand
CCACTCTGCCAGTGCCGTGGCCTTGGTGGGTGGTGGATCACCGCCAAGGCCGGGCGAGATTTCTTTGGCCCACCATGGTGTTTTATTTTTAGACGAGCTGCCAGAGTTTCCCCGAGCAGCCTTGGAGGCTTTGCGCGAGCCCATGGAGTCAGGCTGCGTCACCATTTCGCGCTCCGCACAGAGCGCAGAGTTTCCAGCACGGTTTCAATTGATTGCTGCCATGAACCCCTGCCCTTGTGGCTATGCCGGGCACGCCAGAAGTCCTGGCCAAAGCGCCCCTGTGTGTCGTTGCACGCCCGACCAAGTGCACCGCTACAGCAGCAAAGTCAGTGGCCCGCTTTTAGACCGCATTGATTTGCACATCGAGGTGCCCAGTCAGAGCGCAGCATTGCTCATTAACGCGCCTGCGGGTGAAAGCACGGCTGTGCTTAAAAAGCGATGCCATCACGCTCGCTTGTTAGCGACTCAAAGGCAAGGCTGCAGCAACCATGCATTGAGTGGCGCCGCCTTGGACAAGCACGCGGCCTTGGGGCCCGAGGCCTTGGCTTACATCACGCAAGTTGCATCGCATTTTGCTTGGAGTGGCCGCAGTTCACACCGCGTGTTAAAAATTGCCAGAACCATTGCTGATTTAGCCCAGAGTGGCAACATCGAAAAGGCCCACATCGCAGAGGCCGTGCAATACAGACGGCCCGTTGCGGGGCATTGATAATGTGGCCATGCGCACATATCGGCCCTATTGGGACCTCACCCGTATCAGCACCCAGGCCCCTGCACTCGGCCCTTTCGCGGTTTGGCTGTCTTGGGCGCAACTTATTACATGGGGAAGTGTGTTTTACACCTTCTCTTTGGTCATGGGGCCGGTCGAGCGGGAGTTAGGATTCAGTCGCGCTGAGGCCTCCTTGGGGTTTAGCTTGGCCTTGTTGGCCGATGGCCTCATGGCCTATCCCATTGGTCGACTGATTGATCGCGGCCATGAACGCCGCGTGATGACATGGGGCTCTGTTTGGGTGGGTGCTTGTTTGTTTGCCCACAGTTTCATCGACTCCTTGGCGGGGTTTTATGGCGTATGGGTGGCATTGGGTTTGGGCATGTCGGCCACACTGTATACCCCCGTGTTTGCCATCGTTACCCGCAGATTTCCAAACGACTTCCGGCGGGCCATCATCATCATGACGTTTTTAGGTGGGCTGGCCAGTACGGTGTTCATTCCGCTGTCATCTTGGTTGATTCAATCTTTAGGTTGGCGACATGCATTGTGGGTTTTGGCACTCTTTCAATGGCTGATCTGTTGGCCATTGCACGCTTGGTTGTTGCGCGGTGCCAAGAAAAAAGTGAGCGTGAATCCTGATGCTGAAAATGCAATTCAGACGTCAGCCTCTGCAGAGTTACAACCCCCACAAGGCCCATCTGACTCCATCAAGGGTCACTTAAAAAGCGCGCCATTTTGGTTGCTTGCCGGCTTCATGTTGATGACGGCGCTTGTGAGTTCAGCGCTGCCTGCTCACATGGTGAGTCTGCTGGAAGAAGCACATTTGTCACCCGCTTGGGTCATTGCCATTCCAGCCTCGATTGGTGCCATTCAAGTCTTAGGTCGATTTTTGCTGTTTGTCTTTGAAAAACATTTAGATGTTCATGCTGCCAACAAATGGATTCCTTGTTTGGTGCCTTTGGGTTTGTTGTTTTTGGTGGCAGGCGGTTTGGCTCCCTGGGCCGCCTTGATGTTTGTCACCTTCTATGGCTTAGGTAACGGACTGAACACCATTGTGAAAGGAACGGCCATGGCGCAATATGTGAGTCGAGAACACGTGGGCCGACTCAATGGGGTGTTGGGTGTGCCGCTGGCTTTGGGCCGTGCTGTAGCGCCTTGGTCTTTAGGCTTGATGTGGACCCCCGAGGTGGGCTACACGCATGGCTTGCGCTGGCTTTTGGTGGCTGGTGTTTTGGGTGTGGCGTGTTTGTGGTGGGCGCAAATGAGCGCTTACAAATTGGGCGCTAACAAACGCTGAATGTCCATCACTTTTAAATTTTGCCGCTTGGCCAAGTCATGAACTTGGTCTTCTCCCACTTTGCCCACGTTGAAGTATTGGCTGTCGGGGTGGCTGAGGTAAAAGCCTGACACGCTGGCAGCAGGCGTCATGGCCAAGTTTTCAGTGAGGCCCATGCCAATGTCTTCACACTGCAAGAGATTGAACATTTGTTTTTTCACAGAATGGTCGGGGCACGCAGGGTAGCCTGGTGCAGGGCGAATGCCTTGGTATTTTTCGGCAACCAACTCTTCAAGTGAAGAATTTTCTTTGGCGGCATAGCCCCACAAATCTTTGCGCACGCGCTCGTGCATGCATTCCGCAAAGGCTTCTGCAAATCGGTCGGCCAAGGCTTTGAGCATGATGGCGCTGTAGTCGTCGTGCGCAGCCTCAAAAGCTTGCTCGCGCTTTTCTACGCCGATGCCGGCAGTGACAGCAAACACACCCACATAGTCTTTGAACTGAGTGGGTTTGCCCAGTACATCCAGATATGGCGCCACAAAATCAGCCAAACATCGGCTGGGTTTGCCGGCTTGTTTTTCTGTTTGTTGGCGCAGGCCATGCCATGTGAGCACAGGCACTTCACGCGCCTCATCGGCGTACAAAGCAATGTCATCATGGTTCACGCTGTTGGCAGGGTACAAGCCCATCACGCCATGTGCGGTGATCCATCTGCCTTCAACGATTTTTTGCAACATCTTTTGCGCATCGTTGAAAACTTTTTGCGCTTCAACGCCCACGATTTCGTCTTTCAAAATAGCGGGGTAAGGCCCTGCCAAATCCCAAGTTTGGAAGAAGGGGCCCCAATCGATGTAGCGCGCCAATTCAGCCAGGTCAAAGTTTTTAAAGACACGACGGCCAATGAATTTGGGCGTGGGTGATTTAAAGTTTGTCCAGCCAACAGGCGTTTTATTACTCCGCGCTTTGGCCAAGGGCCACATGGGCGTTTGCTTTTTGTTGGCATGCATCTCACGCACTTTGGCGTAATCAGCATTGAGTTCATCAATGTAGGTAGCAGCGCGTTCAGACAACAAACCTTGGGCCACACTCACACTGCGCGATGCATCGGGTACATAGACCACCGGGCCCTCGTAGTGCGGTGCAATTTTGACGGCGGTGTGAACGCGGCTGGTGGTGGCGCCCCCAATCAGCAGGGGCATTTTGCGCAAACGAAAATGCGCATCTTTTTGCATTTCGCTGGCCACGTACTGCATCTCTTCCAAGCTGGGCGTAATCAGCCCCGACAAGCCAATGATGTCAGCGTTTTCTTCTTTGGCTTTGGCCAAAATTTCGTGACATGGCACCATCACGCCCATGTTGACGACGTCAAAGTTGTTGCACTGAAGCACCACAGTCACGATGTTTTTGCCAATGTCATGCACGTCGCCCTTGACGGTGGCAATCACAATTTTGCCTTTCGACTTCACGTCTTGGCCGGCAGCTTCTTGCAGACGCTTTTCTTCTTCGATGTAAGGCACCAAATGCGCCACCGCCTGCTTCATGACGCGCGCAGATTTGACCACTTGTGGCAAGAACATCTTGCCTTGGCCGAACAAATCGCCCACCACGTTCATGCCGTCCATGAGCGGGCCTTCGATCACATGCAAAGGTCGACCGTTCTTGGCCAAAATTTCTTGGTACGCCTCTTCGGTATCGTCGGTAATAAAGTCGGTGATGCCATGCACCAAGGCATGTGACAAACGCGCAGACACCGTGACTGGCGCATCAGGCGTGCCGCGCCACGCCAATTTTTGGGAGTCGTCTTTGGCCGCGCCCTTGGCGTTTTCGGCCACTTCCACCAAGCGCTCACCCGCATCGGGCCTGCGATTCAAGACCACGTCTTCGACACGCTCACGCAAGTCGGGTTCGAGTTCGTCATAGACGCCCATCATGCCGGCGTTCACAATGCCCATGTCCATGCCGGCTTGAATGGCGTGGTACAAAAAGACAGTGTGAATGGCTTCGCGCACGGGGTCGTTGCCCCGAAAACTAAAGGACACATTGGACACCCCGCCCGACACTTTGGCGCCAGGCAAGTTTTGTTTGATCCAGCGTGTGGCTTCAATGAAATCGACTGCGTAGTTGTCGTGTTCTTCAATGCCAGTGGCAATGGCAAAAATGTTGGGATCAAAAATGATGTCTTCCGGTGGGAAGTCCACCTCGTCGACCAACACGCGATAGGCGCGCTCGCAAATTTCAATTTTGCGTTGGTAGGTGTCTGCCTGTCCTTTTTCATCAAACGCCATGATCACCGCCGCCGCACCATATCGCTTGATCAATTTCGCTTGTTGCTTAAAGCCTTGCACGCCCTCTTTCATGCTGATGGAATTGACAATGCCCTTGCCTTGAATACAGCGCAGGCCCGCTTCAATGACGCTCCACTTGGAAGAGTCGATCATGATGGGCACGCGGGAAATGTCGGGCTCAGACGCAATCAGGTTCAAGAATCTCACCATGGCCGCTTGGCTGTCCAACATGGCTTCGTCCATGTTGATGTCGATGATCTGCGCACCGTTTTCAACCTGCTGACGGGCCACGGCCAAAGCTTGCTCGTACTCGCCATTCAAAATCATGCGGGCAAATGCTTTGGAGCCTGTGACGTTGGTGCGCTCACCAATGTTCACAAACAAAGCGTCAGTCCCAATTGAGACGGGCTCTAGACCAGACAGTTTGAGTGGAGAGACAGAATTAGAAACAGAAGCAGACAACACAACTCACCCCTTGAATCGCAGGTGAGCGTGGTTTGCAATAGGAAGGGGGTCAAGCCCCGCATTGAGTCCCAAGCCTGACCCGCTGCCGAAATGGCTGGCGGGCTGCAACGCTCCTTGGGAATGTGCGTATTTTAACCACGGCCAAGGAAGCAGAGGCGACGACGCGGGCTTTTTCGACCCGCCAAGGCGATCAGTATTGCTTGTAAGGCAAGAATTTGCCCGACAACACCACATTCACGCGGTCGCCTTTGGGGTCTGGCTGGCTAACAATGTCCATGCTGAAATCGATGGCACTCATGATGCCGTCACCAAACTCCTCGTGGATCAGCTCTTTGATGGTGGTGCCATAGACGCTCACAATTTCGTACCAGCGGTAAATCAGCGGGTCGGTTGGGACGGCTGTG
>CAMBPA010000127.1 GCA_945869355.1 Bordetella parapertussis | reverse complement strand
CGTGATTAGCCCGGAAGAGGCCGTGCGTCAGTCGGCACGTATTCTGATGGATCAAATTTCGGTGTTCGCGGCCCTCGAAGGCGCTGGCGATTCGTATGAAATGCCGAGCCGTGGTGCGCCACAGATCGATCCAGTGCTGTTGCGCCCTGTTGACGATCTCGAGCTGACCGTACGTTCGGCCAACTGCCTGAAAGCGGAAAATATTTACTACATCGGTGACTTGATTCAACGCACCGAAAACGAATTGCTCAAGACACCCAACCTTGGTCGCAAGTCGCTCAACGAAATCAAAGAAGTCTTGTCCGCGCGCGGCTTGACGTTGGGCATGAAGCTTGAGAACTGGCCACCAATGGGCCTTGAGCGTCCGTAAGCGTTTTTTATCAGTCAATCAGTATCTAGCCGAACCTGACGATCGGATTCGGTTAGGGCAATAGTAGAAAGACCAGCAACACCAGCAGTGCCACAATCGGCCCGCAGCAAGAAAGTTTGCTGATAGAAGAGCTGAACAACCTCGAGCGGACACGCTCTTAATAGATTCAATAAGGAAAGTATCATGCGTCACGGTAATGGATTACGTAAGCTCAACCGCACCAGCAGCCATCGTCTTGCGATGTTTCGCAACATGGCTGTCGCGTTGTTGACCCACGAAGCGATCAAAACGACCTTGCCTAAGGCAAAAGAATTACGTCGTATCGTTGAGCCCCTCATCACGATGGGTAAGAGCCCCACCCTAGCAAACAAGCGTTTGGCATTTGCCCGTTTGCGTGATCGCGAGATCGTGCTCAAGTTGTTTGCTGATATCGGCCCACGCTACGCAGCGCGTCATGGCGGCTACACCCGTATTCTTAAAATGGGTTTCCGTCAGGGTGACAATGCACCCATGGCCTTTATGGAGTTGGTTGACCGCCCAGTGGTTGAAGAGACCGTTGAAGAAGCCGCCGAATAAATTTCGATAGCTCAAAATAAAAAGGCCTCGGTTTATCCGGGGCTTTTTTGTCAGAGGACGCCCATGAATCAAACAGACACCGTACTTGTGCTGAGCAACGCTCCGGATGAGGCTGTCGCAACGCGTATAGCCGACGCCCTGGTGTCAGAGGGTTTGGCCGCCTGCGTGAACATTGGCGCCCCCGCACAGTCTGTTTACCGGTGGCAGGGTGCTGTTGAGAAAGCCACAGAAATCCCGTTGACAATAAAAACAACGATAGCTAAACAGGCTAATCTAATAGAACGCCTGGTTGCTTTGCACCCGTATGATGTGCCGGAAGCGATTGTGGTGCCGATTATCGGTGGGTATGCGCCTTACTTGAACTGGGTGCGCGAGAACTAAATGGCTCTAACCAGACACGCGATACAAAAAATTGGCTTTGCACTGTTGTTGCTAGGTCTAATGGTATTGTCTGTTGCACGCGTACCGGCACAAGATTTTTTAGATCCAGAAAAAGCCTTCGTCTTGCAGGCACAGATGATCTCGGCCGACAAGATTAGCCTGCGTTTTAAGATCGCGCCCGGCTATTACATGTACCGCGAGCGTTTCAGCTTTGAGCTGGACACGACACATGTCAAGCTTGGTGAGCCCAAGATGCCGATCGGCCAAGTCAAATTTGATCAAACTTTTAATAAAGAGATGGAGCTCTATTTCACCGATGCGGTGATCGAGTTGCCGATTACAGCGTGGCCCGGCAATATTGCTTCACAGAGCTTTAAGCTGACCGCAAACGGACAGGGTTGCGCGCAAGCCGGACTATGTTATCCGCCTCAGGATTTTGTGGTGCAGCTCACACCACAGGCAGGGGCTGCAGGTTATCTGATCGCAGCCCAAGCCACCGGTTCGCTTTTCGAGCGGATCAGGCAAGGCCAACTCAGTGACTTGTTGTTCGGGGTAGATGACATCGGGCTGGCGCAGCTGTTGTCATCCACCGGCTTGCTTGAAATCACACTGCTGTTCTTTGTACTCGGCCTATTGCTTGCCCTCACACCTTGCGTGTTGCCCATGGTGCCGATTCTTTCGGTGCTGCTGGTCGGTGAAGAAAAGCACGTCTCCCGCGCACGAGGTGTTTCGCTTGCGGTTGCCTACGTAGCGGGTATGTCGATGATCTACACCGCCTTGGGCGTTGCCGCCGGATTGAGTGGCGCGGGCCTTGCCGCGTGGTTACAAACACCCTGGGTGCTGGGCTTGTTCGCATTGCTGCTCGGCGCGCTTGCTCTGGCGATGTTTGATGTCTATACCTTCCAGCTACCCGCAAGTCTTCAGACTAAATTGATGGCTAAAAATTCGGGTATTTTGGGTGGTCGGTTGAGCGCAGCCGCCTTGATGGGCGCGCTATCCGCGCTAATTGTCGGCCCGTGTGTCGCCGCACCACTCGCTGGCGCGCTTCTATACATTTCACAAACCGGCGACGTCGTGCTTGGCGGCGTAGCGCTGTTTGCGATGGCATGGGGGATGGGCGTGCCCCTGTTGCTGATGGGTCTGTCGGCCGGCAAGCTGATGCCCCGCGCAGGGCATTGGATGGAAGGCGTAAAGAAATTTTTCGGTGTGTTGCTACTTGGGACAGCGTGGTGGATGATCACACCCTTGTTGCCAACCTGGGCTCAGATACTCGGATGGGCGGCGCTGGTGTTGTTTGCCGCGGTGCTTTTGCGCACCTTTGATTCTTTGCCGCAAGAGGCTCGTTTTGGTGCCCTATTGCGTAAAACACTCGGCCTGCTGTTAGCCCTGCTTAGCTTATTGTGGATCGTAGGTGTTGCAAGTGGTGGGCGCTCACTGTTACAACCCTTGGGCCACTTGGCCTTTATGCAAGGTGCGCGTAGTCAAAGCTCAGTTGAGCGCAGTGCAACCTCAGCAGGTGTTCAGCTCGTGACGCCTGCGCAAGGCTCCTCACTAAAACAACAGTTGCTTGGCACGCAACCTGCCGCCGCGCACCCAAGCTTTCAGCGGGTACGCACCGTAGCCGAACTTGAGGCGACTCTCGCAAAAACCACTCGACCCGTCATGTTGGATTTCTATGCAGACTGGTGCGTCTCGTGCAAGGAAATGGAAGCCTTTACTTTTGTGGATCCGCGAGTGGTGCAGCGGATGGGTCAGTTATTGCTATTACAAGTTGACGTGACCGCAAACAACGCGGATGATCGAGCGCTGATGAAGCGATTTAAATTGTTTGGGCCACCTGGAATCATATTTTTTTCAGCAAGTGGCGCCGAGCGTCGCGACATACGTGTTGTGGGATTTCAAGACGCCAATCGCTTTAGTGCGACGCTTGATCGGGTGCTAAAGTAGTTACAACGGTAGTCGTCACACAGAGACGTATGTCAGCGCAAAGCAAGTCCACGACTTCAGTCATCATCCTTTTCGCTTTTGCCGCGTGCGCGAGCTCGACCTCGTTCCGAATTTGTGACCCACTTCTGCCGGTGTTTGCGCAGGAGTTTGGAGTGCGCACCGCGCAGGCCTCAAGCACCGTCACACTCTTTGCCATCGCCTACGGTATCTTGCAGTTCTTTTATGGTCCGCTAGGCGATCATTACGGAAAATTTCGTGTCGTATCGTGGGCCACCCTTGGTTGCGCGGTGGGTAGTCTGATTGTTGCCGCGGCACCAACACTCGAAGTGATTGAGATTGGTCGTTTTATTTCAGGCGCAACGGCGGCGGCTATTGTGCCCTTGGCCATGGCGTGGATCGGGGATCACGTCCCGTATGAAAAAAGACAAGAGACGATTGCTCGGTTTCTGTTGGGATCGATTGCGGGTCTCGCAATCGGTCAGCTATTGGGGGGCGTATTCGCTGACACGCTCGGCTGGCGCTGGGCGTTTGTGTGGATGGCGGCGACCTACTTGATCGTAGGGCTGTTGTTATTGTCTCGCCGCCACATAGTGACCGAGTCCACTGTGCGCCCCGCCGGCCGGGTCAACCCTTTGATGCCGATCAAGCAGGTGCTCTCGACCAAATGGGCATGGTTTGTTTTAGTGATTGTTTCCATCGAAGGCATGCTGGTCTTTGGCCCTCTTGCGTTTGTGCCAGCGTTTTTACACGAACGCCACGGGCTAGCCGTATCGTGGGCCGGAATAATCAGCGGTTGTTTTGCGGTGGGCGCCTTTATTTATGCCATACGCGCCAATAAGTTTGTAACTAAATTAGGCGAGCGCGGGTTGGCGTTGTGGGGGGGCGCACTCCTTGCGCTGGCGATGCTCGGGTTCTTACTCGCCCCCGGCTGGCAGTGGACGGTTGTGGCAAGCGTCATGTCGGGGTTAGGGTATTACTTTTTACACGCGGTCCTGCAGACGCATGCTACGCAGATGGCGCCCGCCGCGCGTGGTACCTCCGTGTCACTTTTTGCGTCATGTCTGTTTTTAGGACAGTCGTTTGGCGTGGCAGTGTGCGCCTGGTTGGGTGATAACTTTGGTCTGGGGACAGTATTCCCCGTCGGGATAATCGGCTTGCCCTTGCTCGCGATGCTGTTTGCCTGGCGGTTAAAAGCTCGCCAGGCACTACAGTAAGTGGTTACTGTGCTTTTAGCAGTTTGGCCGCGGCCGGTGCGAAGTACGTCAGAATCCCATCTGCACCTGCCCGTTTAAAGCCGAGTAAAGTTTCCATCATGACTTTGTCGTGATCGAGCCAGCCATTTGCTGCTGCCGCTTTAAGCATGGCGTATTCACCACTGACTTGGTAGGCAAAGGTTGGCACGCGGAACGCATCTTTTACTCGACGCAATACATCCAGATAAGGCATGCCGGGCTTAACCATGACCATATCGGCGCCTTCACGCAAATCCGCTGCAACCTCTCGGAGCGCCTCGTCAATATTGCCCGGATCCATCTGATAGACCAGTTTGTTTGATTTGCCGAGATTGGCCGCAGACCCGACCGCATCCCGGAACGGACCGTAAAAGGCGCTGGCAAACTTGGCTGAATACGCCATGATGCGCGTGTGGATGAACTGGTTGGCTTCTAACGCGTTGCGGATGGCACCAATACGGCCATCCATCATGTCGCTTGGCGCCACAATATCTACGCCCGCTTTGGCTTGCACCAGCGCTTGTTGTGTCAGAATTTTGACTGTGATGTCGTTTATCACGTAGCCGTTTTCATCGATGACGCCGTCTTGACCGTGGCTCGTGTAGGGGTCGAGCGCCACGTCTGTGAGCAGGCCCAGTTCTGGAAAGCGTTTTTTAAGCTCCACCAC
>CAMBPA010000126.1 GCA_945869355.1 Bordetella parapertussis | reverse complement strand
GATGATGTTCTATCGCGCACGGCGGTTGGTGCAATCGTTGTGTGCGATGTTCTTTGCGTGTTTATTCGGTTTGTCGTCCGCGACGCTCCATGCGCAGCCTGCTCCCGATCAGTTGCGTAGTTTTGTGCAAGCGGTTCCGTCGGCAACTGGTAACTTCTCGCAATTTACGGTGGGTCCACAAGGGCAAACAAAACCTGCACAAACAGGGCGGTTTTCTTTCAAGCGACCCGGACAGTTTAATTGGGAAGTTCTCAAACCCTACGCACAGCAAATCCTGTCTGACGGCCAAGAGATTTATCAGTTTGATCCTGATTTAAATCAAGTGAGCGTGCGCAAAGTGGATCAGGCAATTGGTGCTTCACCCGCAGCGATTTTGTTTGGATCCGGTGCGCTAGACCAGGCGTTTACGATGTCGGTCTTGCCAGACAAAGACGGCTTGGCCTGGATGCGCGCTGTACCCCGTGCGGGCGATGCGGGATTTGTGCACGTTGAGATTGGTTTTCAGGATGGACTTCCAGCGCATATTATTTTGCTAGATGCGTTTGGTCAGACTACGCACGTCAAACTTTCTGCCTTAGTGCGCAATCCAGGTTTGGCGTCCGATGCGTTCAAGTTTGTGCCGCCCCAAGGCGCTGACGTTGTACGCATGCAATGACCGATTTATTTAAGTCCAAGCCCATCCCTCCACTGGCGGAGGCCTTACGCCCCACCAGCTTAGAGCAGGTGGTTGGCCAAAGCCATTTGTTAGGCCCTGGAAAGCCCTTGCGCGTCTCGTTCGAGTCTGGTCGTCCGCACTCCATGATTTTGTGGGGTCCTCCTGGGGTGGGCAAGACGACGCTCGCTCGCCTAACTGCCCAGGCCTTTGATTGCGCGTTCATTGCAATTTCGGCTGTGTTCGCGGGAGTCAAAGATATCCGTGCGGCGATGGATGAAGCGCAAATGACGCTTGAGCAGTACCAACGGCGCACGCTTTTGTTTGTGGATGAAATTCATCGCTTCAACAAAGCGCAGCAAGATGCCTTATTGCCCTTCGTGGAGTCTGGTCTTGTGACCTTCATCGGGGCGACCACCGAGAACCCTTCCTTTGAAGTCAATGCAGCGCTATTGTCCCGCGCGCAGGTGTACGTGCTGCAGTCACTCAACGAGGATGAGTTGCGTGAACTGTTACTACGTGCCCAGCGTACTGTTTTGCAGGATCTTCAGTTTGAAGACGCGGCACTCGACACCTTGATCGGCTATGCAGATGGCGATGCGCGTCGTTTTCTGAGTTTGTTAGAGCAAGCAAGCGTTGCCGCGCAGAATGCGGGGCAGAGCCTTGTGGATAGTCCTTTGGTTGAAAACGCCTTGAGCATGAATGCGAGGCGTTTCGATAAGGGGGGCGATAATTTCTACGACCAGATCTCGGCGTTACACAAGTCTGTGCGTGGATCGAGTCCCGATGCAGCCTTGTATTGGCTGACCAGGATGCTTGATGGTGGCGCAGATCCAAAGTATTTGTCGAGACGAATCGTACGCATGGCTTGGGAAGACATTGGCTTGGCAGACCCCCGGGCAATGCAGATTGCCAACGATGCGGCGTCGACCTTCGAGCGACTGGGTTCGCCCGAAGGGGAACTCGCCTTGGCGCAGGCGGTGCTGTATCTAGCCATGGCGCCTAAAAGTAATGCGGGCTATATGGCCTATAACCAGGCGGTTGCCTTTATCAAAGGCGACGGTTCGCGCACCGTGCCGATTCATTTGCGTAATGCGCCGACCAAGCTGATGAAGGAGCTTGGGCATGGTCATGCTTATCGCTATGCGCATGATGAGCCCGAAGCGTATGCGGCTGGGGAGTCTTATCTGCCAGAGGGCATGCGCGAGCCTGGATGGTATGCCCCAACACCGCGTGGGCTTGAAGCAAAAATTGCTGAAAAGCTCGCCCATCTGCGTGAACGCGATGCGCAAGCGCGAAAAAAAGTAAAGGACTGAGGCGATTTGGGCGTCAAGCGTGGCTTGCCGGGCGTCAGTCGCGTGGCTGCTGCGCCGTTTACAATACTGGCTTCATTAGCCTTCGCTGCCTACACATCATGCTTGACCCTGCCTTGTTGCGTAAAGATTTAGATGCCGTCGTTCGTCGCTTGTCTTCGCGAGGCTTTGCCTTCCCGATGGATCAGTTCAATGGGCTCGAGTCGCGTCGCAAGTCGGGACAAACTGAAACTGAAAACCTGCAAGCGCAGCGCAATGCGTTAGCGAAACAAATCGGCGCGTTGAAGTCGCGGGGGGAAGATGCGTCGACGGTGCTTGCGGAGTCGCAGGCTATCCCTGCGAAGCTCAAGGCCCTCGAGCTAGATCTCGCCGATATCCAGTCGCAGCTGTCCGACATGTTGATGGCAATACCTAACTTGCCGCACGAGAGCGTTCCACAAGGCGCCGATAGTGAAGGGAATATCGAAGTCCGTCGTTGGGTGCCGCAAGCGGACGCATCGGGAGATCCCGAGCGTTTGCCTTTCGAACCGCGAGACCACGTGACACTTGGTGAGACGATTGGCCTAGATTTCGACACCGCTGCAAAATTGTCTGGCGCAAGATTTAGCTTTATGCGCGGACCGGTCGCGCGCCTGCATCGCGCCCTAGCGCAGTTCATGCTGGACTTGCAAACCGGCACCCACGGCTACACCGAGTGCTACACGCCATACATTGTGAATGCCTCGACACTGATGGGTACAGGTCAGTTACCGAAGTTTAAAAATGACATGTTCTGGGTCACACGCGGTGGTGATGAGCCCGCCGTGGACGAGCAGGGCAATGTGGTTGCCCGCGAAGACCAATATTTAATCTCGACTTCGGAAATCACACTTACCAGTTTTGTAAGGGACACCATCGTGCCTCCGACCGATCTGCCTATTCGTCTGACAGCGCACACGCCCTGTTTCCGTTCAGAAGCGGGCAGTGGCGGACGTGATACGCGTGGATTGATTCGCCAGCATCAGTTCGATAAGGTCGAGATGGTGCAGATCGTCGCGCCGGATGCTTCCTACGAAGCGCTGGAGGCTATGGCAGGGCATGCAGAAAAAGTACTGCAGCTGCTTGGTTTGCCCTACCGTGTGATGTTGCTTTGCACCGGTGACATGGGCTTTGGTGCGACTAAGACCTACGATCTTGAGGTCTGGTTGCCCGCGCAAAATGCTTGGCGAGAGATCTCGTCCGTATCGAACTGCGAAAGTTTTCAGGCGCGTCGTATGCAAGCGCGCACGCGTACGGCGGCAGGCAAGACCGAGTTTGTGCATACGCTGAATGGCTCGGGTCTTGCCGTCGGCCGTGCGCTTGTTGCGGTGCTTGAGAATTATCAGCAAGCCGATGGCAGCATCCTGATTCCCGATGTGCTGCACCCCTACATGGGTGGCAAAACCGTATTGCAAGCGGGCTGACACAACACACCATGCGCGCGACGACTCTACTGGTGTTGACTGTACCGCCCTTGATGTGGGCCAGTAACGCCATCGTGGGCCGTATGGCGGCAGGAACTATCCCTCCGCTGACACTCAATTTTTTGCGCTGGGTGGTTGCACTGGCAGTATTACTGCCATTTATTTTTGCTCAACTCAAAGTGGATTGGTCCTTGGGGCGCCAGCACTGGAAACTCTTTGCAGCGACCGGGTTTTTAAGTACAACCTGTTACAACGCGCTCCAGTACTTGGCGCTCATTACATCGAGCCCCATTAACATCGCTTTGATTACTGCAGCGGGACCGATTTTTACTTTACTGGTGGGCCGCGCTTTCTTTGCTGCCCATATTGGCCGCGCAGCGGCTCTGGGTGCCGTGCTGTCGATTCTTGGTGTGGCCTGGGTTCTCTTGCGCGGTGAAATCCAAAATCTCACACAGGTTGCGTTTGTCTCGGGCGATTTGTTTATGTTGTTTGCGATCGGGCTCTGGAGTGTCTACACCTGGTTATTGCGTGAGCGGCCCAAAGCGATGTCGGGCTATAGTGTGCTTGCATTGCAGATGATTTGGGGCCTCGCGTTTGCCGTCCCGATGGTGTTGGCGGAAGTGGTCTGGGGAGGATACCCACCTGTGCAGTGGGATGTGCACTCTTTGGGAATGGTGGTGTACGTGGCCCTCGGGCCCGCACTGTTAGCTTATATTTGTTGGCAGCGGGCGGTTGCGCTAACGGGCTCACAGTTGCCGATGTTCTTTTTAAACTTGACGCCCGTTTTTGCCGCCATTCTTGCGGTGCTGTTGTTAGGTGAGTTTCCGAAGTCTTACCACTACATTGGCCTTGCTTTAATCGTCGTGGGCATCGTGTTATCGAATCGTGACGAAGCAGTCACAAACATAAAAAAATAGCGTGGATCATCCACATTAACGTATCTGTTTTTAAGGTGAGTAAGAAATGAAACGAGTGTTGCGTCGCGTGTTGCAAACAACGGTTGGTTTGATGGCCACCTTAGTGCTTGGTGGGGTCGCTGCACCCACGGCTGTCGCCGACACCGTGCAAGGTTCCTATTTAGTCGGTGGGGCGCAGGCGAATGCGGGTGTTCCATTCTTTGGTGCCGGGTCAAAAGCTCAGGCCGATGGTGCCTGGGATTATTATCAAAAAACGATTGGTCAACCGATGTCTGAATGGGCTAAGACTGAAGTGAGGCGTGCGCCAGGCGGTACGGTGTTTTATCCGTTTTCTGGCCCAGATTTTGTGACCGTCTCCCACTTGTTTCCGCAGGCCGATCGCTTTGTGATGGTTGCCATGCAGGCGGCCGGCGAGCCGGCGGATATGGCAAACATGTCGAGCGGGCGCGTGCAAAGTTTTCAGGCGAAGTTTATGCGTGAGTGGATGAAATTCAGTCGCTTGGCATTTTTTCGTACGGATGACTTGAACGAAGACTTACGTGATAAGCACGCACAAATCGGTATCACAACGATTTTGATTACGTTCGCCTTGTACTCTGGGTATGACGTCAAGGCGGTTTATCCAATCGTGTTTGATGAGGCTTCGGGCGATTACATCAAAGGTAACGGCCCCTGGAAATCGGTTCGCCTGGAACTGAGCAAGGCTGGCAAGCCCGTCGTGTTGGATTATGTGAGTTTGGATTTATCGGATGATGTGCTTAGTCAAAGCGCTTCGACGCGAGCATGGCTTGCACGAGAATCACGTCATCCCGTTTTATTGAAGGCGGCCTCACACTTATTACAGGAGACGTATTTTGCGGTCTTAAGAGACATTCTCG
>CAMBPA010000125.1 GCA_945869355.1 Bordetella parapertussis | reverse complement strand
TCGCTAGCAGTGCTTTGTATGGTTCTGACGCAATATCAGGAATTTTTTCTCGACGTATCCAATTTAGTCTAAGCCCGCAAATACCTGCCGCCTTCATGTTCGCCAGCTCAGCCTCGCTAATCGTCGTCTCGACGATCGCAGTGCCACGTAAACGACCATCAGCGCTCTTTAAGGCATCGAGTAGGACCTCGTTGTTTGATCCGTAAAAGCTTGGCGCGGTTAACAGCCCGTAGGTTACGCCATGGGTATCTAAGAGGTGTAGGTACTCTTGAACACCGCAGTCTCGAGCAGGGGCCGAGTGTCTCTCAGCGACAAGCGGTGCGTCTTTTTTTATGACGTGTGCGTGGCAATCCACTGCACCACTTGGCATACTCACTTGTTCGATTCCGCTCATTATTTTTTCTCTTTCAGATTGACTGGTGCGACGTGCTCGGTCCCGTATTTAGCCTTTTTTTGTGCATCGGTTAGGAAGCGTGACTCAAGACCTTGAATATGCGCCATCCCCATGATTTCGTTTAGCTCTTCAAAGCTCAAGGCGGCATCGGGCCGATCGACGACTTTGCCAGTTTCTATTGACTGACCAAGCAGCTGTAGACCCTGCTTCATGCCAGCTAGGGCGCAGGCTGTGAGCAAGCGAGGGTAAATGACGACCCCCACCCCTAAATCTTGTAGTTGTTTTGCTGAGAGAAGGGGGGTGGTTGATCTCTGTCTAATTCCGAAGCCCATATTGACGCACAAGGGTTTCGGTACATTCTTTGCAACCAGCGAGATTTGTTCGGCATCCAGGAGCGCATCCGCAAAAAGTAGATCTGCCCCAGCTTCTGCGTAGGCGTTTAGTCGACGAATCACTTCATCAATTCCATGCGTCGCGAGTGTATCGGTACGAGATTTGATGATGAAGTTTGGATCGATACGCGCTTCGCAGGCTGCATGTAGTTTTTCAACCATTTCATCTTGCGCAATCACTTCCTTACCGCGCATATGCCCACAGCGTTTGGGCCAAACTTGATCTTCAAGCATAACGCCTGCTACGCCGGCTTGTTCAAAGCCTTTGATCGTGTAATAGGCATTGACGGCATTGCCGTAGCCAGTATCGCCATCGGCTAGTAGCGCCAAGGTCGAACAAGCAACCATTGCTCTTGCGCCTGCGACGTTCTCCTCTAAGCCCATGATGCCGACATCGACTTGGCCGAGTCGTGACTCACTGACTCCGCTGCCGGTAATGAACGCGCTTGGGTAGCCAAAATGTTCGACAAGCCTGGTGCTGAAACCATCAAAGACACCTGGCATCACGAGGATGTCAGGGTGATAGATTGCATCGCGTAATGCTTTTGTCTTGGACATGCTTATTCGCCTTTGATGTTGTTAGTACGAATCAAATCGCCAAAAGTTCGGTAGTCCGTCTCAACGCGCTTGGTCAGCACCTCGGGCTTGCCACCCACTGGGACGTAGCCCAGTTTTTCAAAGCGTTGGATAACAGCAGGTGTTTTTAAAATCTTGTCGGACTCTTGATTGATACGATCAATTGCAGCCTGTGGCGTGCCCACGGGGTAAGTCAGACCTAACCAAACACCGATATCAAAGCCAGGAATCGTCTCGGATAAGGCGGGTACGTTTGGTAGACCAGAGAACGGATCTTTTGTCGACACGGCTAAGGGAATTAAACGCCCACTGGTAAAGTGCTGTGCGGCCGCGCCGATAGAGCTAAATGTCACATCAACATGACCACTGATCATGTCGGTATTCGCGGGGGCTTGCCCTTTGTAGGGGACGTGCACAAGACTGATGCCCGCTTCATGCTTGAATAGTTCCGCGGCTAAATGACCGGAAGAGCCGTTGCCCGACGAGGCGATTGTGAATTTCCCCGGATTAGCCTTGGCTAACGCAACAAGCTCTGCCACGTTTTTTACTGGCATTTTTTGTGGGTTGACGACTAAGACCAAAGGTAAGTTTGCGACCAAACTAACGTGTACAAAACTTTTAAGCGGGTCGTAGGGGACTTTCTGCAGGTGTGGGTTAATAGTGAAAGGCGGATCAGAACCAAAACTAATGGTGTACCCATCTGGCACCGCTTTTGCTAAGACGTCTGCGCCAATAATGCCGCCGCCGCCCGCTCTATTTTCCACAATCACGGTTTGACCGAGCGCAAGACCGAGTTGCTCTGCCATCAAACGAGCGGTTAAGTCAGCCGCACCACCCGGGGCATATGGCACCACCATTTTGATCGGCTTGGTGGGTGTCCATTGTGCGACGGCCGCTGGCGATAACCCAAAGCCTATCGCCGCGCTAGCTATCCATAAGGAAAGTTTCTTCATGCGGCGACACCTTTTTCTTTTGATTCGACATAAGGAGGGGAGTAAATCACCAAGACGCGTACGGGTTCTTCGCTGATTCGCGTAAAGGAATGCACTGCGTCTGCCGGGAAAAAGCAGGTGTCCCCAGGATTGAGCTCACACACTTGGCCACCGACTTCGGCACGCGCACGCCCCGAAAGCATGTAGCACACCTGCTCAATTCCTGGATGACGGTGCGGTAACGCGCCACCGCCTTCGGCGTTGAGCGCACCACCCACCACACCAAGTAAAACCTCAAGCTGTTGGGCGCCCACTGTTTCCGGGCCAATCAAACGACGATTAACCGTGTCACCATGATTGGCAGGGCTATAAGGTGTTATGTCAGATTCTTTAATGAAATAGCGCTTGGTTGTCATACATGTCTCCTAAGGTGGTTCATTTTTTTAGTCGAAAAACCGGCAAGAAATGCCCTGAACTCATCGGTGAAAACGTCAGCGTTAACGGGGCACCGATTTGCAAATCGTCCAGCGAGCAGTCCATAATATTCGTAAGCATTAAAGGCCCTTCGGCTAACTCGACATACGCAACGATGTATGGCTCTGAGGCCTTACTCAGTGTCGTTGCTGCGTAGAGCGTTGCTTTGCCGGCAGACTCTTTCCACTCGAGCTTGTTGCTGAAGCAAAAAGGGCAGAACAGTCGAGGATGCCAATGCGTTTTGCCGCAGTCGGCGCAATGCGGCAGCAGCATGCTCTCTTTTTTTGTGGCTTCCCAGAAAAATGCGAGATCGGGGTTGGCTGCCAGGGCTTGCGTATGCAGGGTGATATGTTCGTTACTCATCTAGAGCCTCTCAAGAACGACAGTGGCGTGGGCATAACCTGTGCCGATGAAACCGCCAGGGCCAGACGCTAACGCCAGATCGCAGTTTTTGACTTGTACGGCAGGGTGGGCGGTACCCCTCAACTGACGCGTCGCCTCAATGAGCTTTGTGATGCCACCACGGTTGCTTGGATGATTATTGCAGAGGCCGCCGCCGTCGGTGTTGATGGCAAGTGGCCCGTTCCCAGAGATCAGTTTGCCATCTGCCACAAACTTTCCGCCTTCGCCTTTTTTGCAAAAGCCGAGATCTTCCAGTTGCATCAGCACCATGATCGTAAAGTTGTCGTAGATGGAGGCATACTTAAAATCCTTGGCGGTAACACCCGCCTCGGCAAAAGCGATTGGCCCACTGACGGAAGCGCCTGTTGTGATCAAGGACGAGTAGCCGCCGTTTTGGCCGTGTACGGTATGGCCAGATCCAATCACACGCACCAACGGATTCTTGAGTGATTTGGCAATTTCAGGGCTCACTAGAACGATCGCACCACCACCATCACTAATGACACAGCAGTCCATTCTGCGCAGAGGCGACGCCACTAAAGGAGAACGCATGACATCGTCAACGGTTACGGGTTTGTTGAACATGGCATTCGGGTTGTACTTGGCATGCTCGGAGGCTGCAACACGGATCCATGCCAGCTGCTCTAAGGTCGTGCCGTGCTCATGCATGTGCCGAGACATCATCATGGCGTAGGCTGTCGATATGGTGGGGCGGTAACCCGCCTCCCAAAGTGCATCAGGGCGGTCTGGCTCGCAAGGTCTGGGTGCGGTGCCCGTTTTCATCTGCTCGCTACGCGGTCTGCCAGCGAGGATGATGAGTGCAACGTTACAGCGCCCGGACGAAATGGCATCTACCGCATGTGAAACATGAATTAATGGAGAGCAGCCACCTGCGTCAGTTGAGTCGATGTGGCGAAGCTTCAGATTCATGTGATCAATGAACCAGTTTGCATTAGAGCCCGGGATATCTCGCCCACCAAAGAATCCATCAACATCCTTAGGGCTTAGGCCAGCATCTTTCAACGCCCCCAAGGCGCACTCTGCATGCAGTTGAACCAGCGACCTATCTGGAGCATGTCGAGTTGGATGCTCAAAAATTCCCGCTATATAGGCTTTATCGTTTCGCTTCACGCTTTCAACCACTCTGTTAAAAAATAAAAATTATTCAGCACTGGCGCCAGCGAGCTTCACAATAGCGCCCCAGCGATTGACTTCATCACTGTGAAACTTCTTTAACTCAGCACGTGACATTTTTTGCCAATGTAGAACATCGTCAATCCCTAGCTGAGTCAGTCTTGCTACATACTCAGGATCTGAGGCAATTTCTTTTGATACCGTCCATAGTTTTTGAGCGATATCGTTAGGTGTTCCCGCGGGTACGGCAAGACCAAACCAAGCGCTAAGATCGAATTCTTTGTATCCCTGTTCAGATAGGCTGGGCACCGAAGGTAACGCAACCGTTCTCTTCATAGTGGTGACCGCGAGAGCGCGTAAGCGACCGTCGTCGATCATTGGTTTGCCATTGGCTGGTGGATAGAAAAGATAATCAATCCGACCGGCTATCAAGTCTGTAATGGCTGCAGGACCAGAGGTATAGGGGATGTGCGTCGTGCGTATCTGTGCCACCGAATTGAGATATTCTGCTGACAAGTGGTTCAACTGACCACTACCGGTCGTACCAAACGATAGTTTGTCTGGGTTCTTGCTTGCAAAATTAACAATATCCGCCACCGACTTCCAGGGTGAGTCTGCTTTGACAAGGAGAGCAACGGGCGTCAGGCAGATGAGGGCGATTGGATCTAGATCGGCGATCGGGTTATAGGTGAGCCCTTTTTTGCGAAACAACTCTGGATTGATGGCAGAGGGACCGGTGTTGGTCACCAAGATGGTGTAGCCGTCCGCTGGTGATTTGGCCGCCGCAGAGTAGGCGATCGCGCCACTTGCGCCACCTTTGTTATCGATCACGACAGGCTGTCCAAGCTTTTTTGATAAGCGTATGCCGAACTCTCGACCGATAATGTCAGCGAAGGATCCTGCGGGTGCAGGCACGATCATTTTGATCGGTCGATCTGGGTAGGTTTGCGTCATGCCGAT
>CAMBPA010000124.1 GCA_945869355.1 Bordetella parapertussis | reverse complement strand
ACCCTGAACAAAGTTGTTGCGCAGGGCGATGAGAAGACATTGGTATTTTTACAAGCTTTGGCTGACGATGCCGTCAAGCTTGCAGGCGACAAAATTTGGATTGTGCGCGACAGCTTCGGCGCTGGCAAAGCCATGGATCCGCTGACAGGACAAAAAAGTGATTTGCCTGCAGATGCTCAAGATGTGGTCAGTAATAACCGCTTTCGCAGTGAAATTGAAACAGCCCTAGCGGCTTTGAAGTTATTCAGCAGCGAAGCGAAGTTGCGTCAGCAAGCTGTCAAAGCTTTGCTCAAAGAACCTGACGCGAGCAAGTTGCCTATTCTGAACAAGGCGCTGGCGCAAGAGCAAGACGCCAAGGTTCTAAATTTACTCCAATTGGCCAAAGCCGCCGCTCAACTGGGCGATGCCGATGTGGCGGTTCGCTTGGAATCTGCAAAGCGCTTGGCTGAAAGCCAAACGCCTGAAACACAACTGTTGTTGAACGAGCGTCTAGCCCAAGAAACAGACGCGCAAGTTAAAGCACAGCTTCGAAAATCTTTGACAGCCATCGAAGGCGCTTTGAAAACGGGTGAACGATTAGGTGCCTTGTTCACAGGCGTGAGCTTGGGTTCTATTTTGTTGTTGGTGGCACTCGGCTTGGCCATCACCTATGGACTCATGGGTGTGATCAACATGGCCCATGGCGAACTCATGATGATTGGCGCTTATGCCACTTATGTGGTGCAGGTCTTGTTCCGTCAGTATTTGCCAGCTTATTTTGATGCCTATTTGTTGTTGGCTGTGCCTTTGTCATTTCTGGCGTCTGCCTTGGTAGGTGCATTTTTAGAGCGTACTGTTTTGCGGTTTTTGTATGGACGACCCCTTGAGTCCTTGTTGGCCACATGGGGCATTAGCCTGATTTTGATGCAAGCCGTTCGCTCCTTATTTGGCGCGCAAAACGTAGGCGTAGAAAACCCAGCTTGGATGAGTGGTGGTGTTCAGGTGCTCTCCAATTTAAGCTTGCCCTACAACCGCTTGGTCATCATTGGATTTGCGGTGGCTGTGCTGCTGGCCATGACCTTGGTCATTGGCAAAACACGCTTGGGGCTTTTCGTACGGGGTGTAACTCAAAATCGGCCCATGGCTTCTTGCATGGGCGTGAATACTGCACGAATTGATACCTACGCATTTGCGTTGGGTTCAGGCATTGCAGGACTTGCGGGTTGTGCGCTAAGCCAAGTTGGCAATGTAGGACCTGATTTGGGTCAGAGCTACATCGTTGATGCATTCATGGTGGTTGTGTTGGGCGGCGTGGGTCAGTTGGCGGGTACTGTTTATGCTGCTTTAGGTCTTGGTTTAGTGAACAAGTTGCTTGAAGGCGTGACGGGCGCTGTACTTGCCAAAATTTGTGTTTTGGTGTTCATCATCATCTTCATTCAAAAACGCCCACAAGGTATTTTTGCCATGAAGGGTCGGAGCGCGGAGGTTTGAGATGAACCCTTTGAATCATTCCAAAATTGAATTGCCCGGACGTGAGCCATTGTTCACACGCAAGGGCTGGACCGCATTCCTTGTAGCGCTCTTGTTCGTGTGCCTTTGTGTGCCACTCATGAATTTAACAGTGCCTCAAGGCCATTGGTTGCACTTTAGCGATTTCGCAGTCAGCTTGGTTGGCAAAATCATGTGCTACGCCATCTGCGCGTTGGCCATGGATTTAATTTGGGGCTACACCGGCATTTTGTCTTTGGGGCATGGTTTGTTCTTTGCCATTGGCGGCTATGCCATGGGCATGTACCTCATGCGTCAAATTGGCACCGACGGTAACTACAAAAGTAACTTGCCCGACTTCATGGTGTTTCTTGACTGGAAAGAGTTGCCTTGGCATTGGACCTTGTCTGACAGTTTTGTAGCCACTTTGTTTTTGATTATTTTGGTACCTGCGGTGGTGTCGGGTGTTTTTGGTTACTTTGCTTTCAGATCACGCATCAAGGGTGTTTACTTTTCCATCATCACGCAAGCCATGACCTTTGCGGCCATGTTGCTGTTCTTCCGAAACGAAACAGGCTTTGGCGGCAACAACGGCTTCACGGACTTCAAGCGCATTTTGGATTTACCCCTGGCCACTCCCAACATGCGCATGATCTTGTTTGTTTTAACAGGGCTGACATTGCTGGGATTTTTCCTGATGGCCCGTTGGCTCATTCGCAGCAAATTTGGCCGTGTGTTGCAAGCTATTCGCGATGCGGAGTCTCGCGTCATGTTTTCGGGTTACTCGCCGCTCCCTTACAAGCTCAGTATCTGGGTCATCTCTGCCGTCATGTGTGGTGTGGCGGGTGCTTTGTATGTGCCGCAAGTGGGCATCATCAACCCCGGTGAAATGAGCCCTGCCAACTCCATTGAAATTGCGATTTGGGCCGCTGTGGGTGGTCGCGGCAGTTTGATTGGACCGGTGGTGGGCGCGTTCTTGGTGAACGGCGCCAAGAGTTGGTTGACCGTCTCCGCTCCCGAGTTTTGGTTGTATTTCTTAGGCGCCTTGTTCATTGCTGTGACCCTGTTCTTACCGCAAGGTGTGGTGGGCTTGGTGCAGCGCTTGAAGGGAGGTCGTTCATGACCCCCGATCTATTGAAGCAAGGTGCTCAGCGTGTGGCTCATAAGCTTGAAAAAGTCAGCACTGACACAGCGTCAGGCGGGCGAGACGCCAGTTATGGCCGCGTGCATACGTCAGGCGAAGTGGATGTGTCGCACGGCCGTATTTTGTATCTGGAAGATGTGAGCGTGAGCTTCGATGGCTTCAAAGCCATCAACAAACTCTCACTTGACATTGCCCCAGGTGAGTTGCGTTGCATCATTGGCCCCAACGGTGCTGGAAAAACCACCATGATGGACATTATTACGGGAAAAACACGCCCTGATGAAGGGCAGGTTTTCTTTGGCAGCACCATCGATTTGCTGCGCCACAACGAACCCG
The DNA here is from genome assembly GCA_945869355.1 of Bordetella parapertussis. Lineage (GTDB taxonomy): Bacteria > Pseudomonadota > Gammaproteobacteria > Burkholderiales > Burkholderiaceae_B > Zwartia > Zwartia parapertussis_F. The sequence continues at coordinate 2,324 of CAMBPA010000124.1, read as the reverse complement.
AAATTGCGCAATTGGGTATTGGCCGAAAATTTCAAAAGCCCACCGTGTTTGAGCAGCTCAGTGTCTTTGAAAACTTGGAACTTGCACTCAAGACACCTAAAGGCGTTAAGTCTTCCATGTTTTTCAAACTTGATTCAGTTCAATCAGATCGATTGGCGGAAGTGCTTCACACCATTCACCTGGCCGACAGCGTGCTCACGCAAGCCGGCAATTTGAGCCATGGCCAGAAGCAATGGCTGGAAATTGGCATGTTGCTCATGCAAGACCCCAAGCTCTTGTTGTTAGACGAGCCTGTGGCCGGTATGACCGACCACGAAACAGAGCGCACGGCGGAGCTGTTCTTAAGCCTCAAGGGCAAGCACTCTTTGATGGTGGTAGAGCACGATATGGGATTTATCAAAACCATCTCTGACATCGTGACGGTGCTGTGCGATGGCTCAGTGTTGGCGCAAGGCACGCTGGACCAAGTCCAAGCCGATGAGCGCGTGATTGAAGTTTATTTAGGCCGTTGAAAAGAGGCATTGAGATGAATTTAACGGTACAAAATATTCAGCAGTATTACGGGGGTTCCCACATCTTGCGCGATGTGAGTTTGGAAGCCAAGTTGGGTGAAGTGACTGTTTTATTGGGCCGCAACGGCGTAGGAAAAACCACCTTGTTGAAATCCTTGATGGGCGTGGTGCCTATCAAGAGTGGGTCGGTGGTTTTAGGCAGCCAAGACCTCACGCGAGCAACACCCTATGAGCGTGCGCGAGCCGGTGTGGGCTATGTGCCTCAAGGCCGTGAAATCTTTGCCCGTTTAACCGTGGAAGAAAACTTGCAAATGGGTTTGGCCACGCAACCAGGCAGCACCCCTATTCCGCCAGAACTGTTTGAATTGTTTCCCGTTCTCAAGCAAATGCTTCATAGACGTGGCGGCGATTTGTCTGGAGGGCAGCAACAACAACTGGCCATTGCGCGTGCATTAGCGGCCAAACCCAAGCTGCTTATTTTGGACGAGCCCACAGAGGGCATTCAGCCGAGCATCATCAAAGACATTGGCCTTGTGATTCGCAAATTGGCGGATGTTGGCATGCAAGGCCAACGCATGGCTGTGTTGTTGTGCGAGCAGTACTACGACTTTGCACAAGAGTTGGCCGACGCTTACATGGTGATGGAACGCGGCGAGGTGATTGCCAAAGGGCCAGGCCATGAAATGCAGGCCAAGGGCATTCGCCAGTTGGTGGCGATTTAAACGCTCCAGATTCTGGGTGGCGTGCTGGGCAAGGCCCACAGCGTGTGACGCCAAGTTGCCCATACTTGTTTGAGCAATTCCATGGTGGGTTCAACCAAGGGAGACATGACGCGCAACACAAGCACTTGTGGATGGGCACAGGTGATGCCAGCTTGATGTTTGAGAGGGTGCGCCTCTAACACTTCGCGTGCAGCCTCAAGTGCTTTTTCTGCGCGCTTGGGTTCGATGGCGGTGCCTGCCGCAAACACCAAACTGGCCAAACACTTTTGCCCCGCCAAGCCCAGGGGGCTATTAAGCCAACGCGCATCGTTGCCGCGAATAGTGCCTTTTTCCAACCACACACCTGAAATTTCCAAATGTTGTTGAAAGTGGCCTTGCTCAAAGGACAAGTTGGAAGTGGGAAGCCCTAAAGCCGTCACATCCCATGTGATCAGTTCTGCACCCGGCGCCAAATTGAAGACAGCGCGATTGGTGGCTTCGCAGTCGTTGTAGGCAATGGCTTCCAAAGGCAACCACTCTAACCTAGCGCCATCAGAGACGTGCGCTACAACTTGCTGAAGGGCAGGGTAGCCCCCCGATTTGTAAAACCGAGTTGCACCAGGCGTGCTGACCAAGCCATGGGCACCCTTTGACACACTTACCTGGATGTCTAAAGTATCGCCGCCTACTAAGCCGCCTGGTGGATGCACCAGCACGTTGTGACAAATTTGATCGCCTTCTGGGTAAAGGCTTTGCAGAATTCGCAGCGGGCCTTGGTGTAAATACCGGGCCACGCTGCGCTGAGACTCATAGGTGTAATCAAGTTTGAGTTCAGCGCGCCATGCCATAAGGACAGGTTTTATTTAGAAGATGATTGCTGAAGGGCAATCAAGGTCCAAAGCTTCTTGTCTGTTTCCGTCAATCTTTCGGAGTTGTTGACTGCAGACTGGAACTTTTCTTGGTCTGTTAGCAAGCTGAGTTGTCTGACTTGGCCTAGCAAATGTTTGTAGTGCTCAATGGTGTGGTCTGTGTTGGATGCAATTTTATGCAGCGGCAAGATAGAAACATCGTCCATGAGTTCACGTTCTCGCTTCGCTTTTTCAATTAAGAG
>CAMBPA010000123.1 GCA_945869355.1 Bordetella parapertussis | reverse complement strand
GAAGCCGCCTTCGGGATGGGGTTCGAGGTTAAGGGCTGCGATGATGGCTTGTAGGTCTTGCATGAAGGATCTTTACCTTTTGACTTATTAGAAATACAGATTGAGAAACGAAATATGAAATCAATTAGTCAACGGATGACGTTCAGTGTCATAACGATGGATTATCGCCAGTAAAATGCGAATAATAGTTTAATCAGCGGCTAGCAATGTCTAATAAATCGGTAACGTTTCACCGTCCTTGTATTTCAGCTGTATTTTTGGAAACCCTCTATGGAAATCAAGGTTAACTTTCTCGATAAGCTACGTCTTGAAGCAACGTTCGATGATTTTACGGTAATCGCGGATCAACCTATTCGATACAAAGGTGATGGCTCAGCTCCTGGCCCCTTCGATTATTTTCTGGCTTCCTCAGCGTTATGTGCAGCGTATTTTGTAAAGCTGTATTGCGATACTCGAAAAATCTCCACTGAGAACATTCGTCTCTCTCAGAATAATATTGTGAGCCCAGACAATCGTTATCAACAGATTTTCAAAATTCAAGTTGAATTGCCCGAAGATATCTCTGCCCATGATCGCCAAGGAATTTTGCGCTCAATTGAACGCTGTACTGTAAAGAAAGTTGTGCAGGCTAGCCCAGAATTTATTATTGAATATGTCAAGAACCTTGACGCCGATGCGCAAGCTCTACTAGCTGTAGGATCTGTCTCTGGTACGAGTACTCATATTGCTGGCAAGGATCTACCGCTTGAGCAAACGATTGCACAAATGTCTGGCTTGCTAGCGAATCTCGGCATCAAAATCGAAATAGCTTCGTGGCGCAACCTGGTTCCCAATGTGTGGTCCTTGCATATACGTGATGCTCACTCACCGATGTGTTTTACCAACGGGAAAGGCGCCACCAAAGAAAGCGCGTTGGCCTCAGCTTTGGGCGAGTATATCGAACGACTGAGTAACAACCATTTTTATGCAGGCGCCTTTTGGGGAGAAGACATCGCCAATGAAACCTTCGTTCATTACCCCAATGAGCGCTGGTTCAAGCCGGGAAAAGGCGATTCGCTACCAAAAGAGATTCTGGATGACTATTGCCTAGAGATCTTTAACCCCGACGGTGAATTGCGTGGCTCGCATTTGGTGGATACCAATTCTGGGAATGTGCAGCGCGGCATCTGTTCGCTCCCGTATGCACGGCAGTCCGATGGCGCAACTATTTACTTTCCTTCTAACTTAGTTGAAAACCTGTATGTCAGCAACGGAATGAGTGCGGGTAATACGTTGGCTGAAGCTCAGGTGCAATGCCTATCCGAGATTTTTGAGCGCGCAGTCAAACGAGAGATTTTAGAAGACGAGCTTGCTTTACCCGATGTGCCACAGAAGGTACTGGCAAAGTATCCCAATATTCTTGCCGGCATTCGTGAGTTAGAAAATCAGGGCTTTCCGATTTTGGTAAAAGATGCGTCGCTAGGCGGGGTGTATCCCGTGATGTGCGTAACGCTGATGAATCCACGAACTGGAAGCGTATTCGCCTCGTTCGGCGCACACCCAAGTCTTGAGGTGGCTCTAGAAAGGAGCCTAACCGAGCTTCTGCAGGGGCGCAGCCTAGAGGGCATGAACGATTTGCCGCCGCCTACATTCTCAACTGAGGCAGTGACAGAGCCAAATAATTTTGTTGAACACTTTATTGATTCCAGCGGAATTGTGTCATGGCGTTTTTTCAGTACAAAGTCCGATTACGACTTTGTTGAATGGGATTTCTCTGGTCAGGGCAAGCGCTCAAATGCCGAGGAAGCCGAGGCGTTGCTTGGCATTCTCCAAAAGATGGGTAAAGAAACCTATATGGCGGTGTATGACCAGTTGGGTGCGATGGCGTGTCGCATACTAGTGCCCGGCTATTCTGAGATTTATCCAATAGAGGATTTGATTTGGGACAACACCAATACCGCTTTGCAATTTCGCTCGGATATTTTGAATCTGAACCGCCTCGATGATGCCCAGCTAGGTGCGCTACTTGAGCGCCTAGAGAATAGTGAGCTCGATGAGTATGGCGACATCGCTACCTTGATCGGCATTGAGTTTGATGAGAACACACCTTGGGGTCAGCTCACAGTTCTGGAGTTGAAGCTATTAATTCAACTCGCCTTGCAGCGTTTTGAAGAAGCGCTTGTTTTGGTTGGTGCCTTTCTACAATACAACGACAATACGATCGAGCGCAGATTGTTTTATCAGGCGGTCAGCGCGGTATTAGAAGTACTGCTTGATAGCGAGCTTAAGCTTGATGATTACATCGTTAACTTCAGAAGGATGTTTGGCGATCAACGGATGGATGCTGTGCTTGGGTCGGTGGATGGGAGTGTGAAATTTTACGGGCTCACTCCGACCAGCTCAAAGCTTGAGGGACTCGATAGACACCACCGTTTAATCGATAGCTACAGAAAGCTGCATGCGGCTCGTGGTGCTTTGACGAGCTGAATGTTCACTCCAGTATGTTGCTCTTATCCGTCATACCGCCAGACGATCTCTAGCCCCTTGCAGCGTTGTTCGTCGCAGCAATAGCAATGTTCTTTTCAATCCTCTGGATGCGTTCCGCTTGTAAAAGAAGCACCTTCTCGACAATCTCAGGTCCAGCTTTAGTGGGCGTGCCACAACTAAAGGGAGGCTGCGGATCGTATTCAAGAGCAAGTTGAATTCTTTTCGCGACCTCTTCCCCGGCAATTTCGGCTGCGAGTGTCAATGCAAAATCAATTCCAGCCGTGACGCCTCCGCCGGAGAAATGATTACGGTCTCTGACGACCCGCGCATCAACCGCTTGCGCACCAAATCTTTCAAGATAGCTGCTCCACATCCAATGGCAGGCAGTCTTATAGCCGACCAGTAAACCTGCTGCGGCAAGGATTAAAGATCCATTACAAACTGACGTGATGTATTTTGCGTGTTCACTTTGTTGGCGCAGAAAATTCAGTGTCTCTGGATCCACCATTTGCTCGTTAATGCCGGAGCCCCCCGGAACACACACTACGTCGAGCTGCGGACAGTCAGCGAACGTAGTCGTGGGGTTTATCGTAAAACCGACATCCGTTAAAACCGGCTCGATTGATTTCCATATCAAATGGACTTTGGCGTCCGGGATTCGACTTAACACTTGAGCAGGGCCCGTCAAGTCGAGCTGTGTGAGATTTGGGAATAGTAAAAATCCAATATTGATTGACATATGCTTTTGATGATCCTTTCTTTATATGGATGGCAGGATTTTCCCGGTTGCTTGACCGAAATTTAGTCTTGGATACCCTTGTTTGATGCACTCGGCTTGCAAGATAATCTCGTCACCGTCTTCTAGAAACTTACGCTCTTGTCCCCATGGTCGTGTGACCGCCCGAGTCGCGCCAGCGCTTAGCTCATTAAAGGATAAGGCCTGGTCAGGGTTAGGGCCCGACATCGTTCCCGTACCAATCAAATCACCAGGCTGTAAGTTACAACCATTCACGGTGTGATGGGTGATGAGCTGAGATAAAGTCCAGTATGCATGACATAAATTACTATGCGCCAACAATGCCGGTGGGTGCTTGGCCGCACGTGATTGCTCTGTTGACATCAATGCTCGCAGACTAATGTCATACACCCCACCTTGCTTGGTTACTTCGTTTATCAAATAAGGTAGGGGCTGCGGATCCGTCGCGGGGCGATTAAAGGGCAACCGAAAGGGCTCGAGCGCCTCGCGGGTGACGATCCATGGCGAGATCGTCGTAGCAAAACTTTTGGCTAAGAAGGGTCCCAGTGGCTGAACTTCCCAGCCCTGGATATCACGCGCTGACCAATCATTCAGGATACAAAGACCAAAAATATGTTCATCGGCCTGGTCGATCGAAATACGCGTACCTTGCGCGTTACCTGGCCCCACAAACATCCCCATCTCCAGCTCAAAATCCAGCCTCTTGCTCGGACCGAAACTCGGTGCCTCGTTCGCATGCACGGAGCGCGACTGGCCAACAGGACGCACCACCTCATGGCCTGATATCACCACACTCGATGCACGACCGTGGTAGCCGATAGGGAGCCACTTAAAGTTCGGCAACAACGGTGCGTCGGGGCGCGAAATCTTGCCTCCGGCCGTGGCGTGATAAATCGAGATGTAGAAATCTGTATAGTCGCGGATATGTGCAGGCAGGCTGTATTCCGCCTGAGCTTGGGGTATCAACACGCGCGTGATTTCAGCTTGCAAGCTGCTGCCAACGCGCACGGCGCGCGACAGGGCCAACCTCAACGCCGTCCAGTGCGCATTGCCGAGCGCCATCAGCGCATTGAGCGTGGGTCCCGTACAGGTGTTGAGTGCGTCAGCGGCCAAACCAGAGAAAGGTTTGATCGCAACCAGTTGAGCTAAGTCAATAATTTGATCACCTAATGCTACGCCGGGTCGATAAGCCTCGAGGCGGCCGGCTCGGCGAAACACAGCGAAGGGCAAATGCTGGACCGGAAATCCGATAGCGGAGTCGTTAGCACTATCGACCCAACTCGTTAGGCTAGGATCGTGTGTTTCATTCAGCATATTTATCTTGTGTCTTAGTATCGAAATCGCTCGCATCGTGACGCTCGCGCAACTGCTCTGAAGGGTCCCCCGTCATACGGTTGACCATCCGTCCGCGCTTGACCGCAGGACGGCTGTATATGTTTTCTGCCCAGCGCTGCACATGCTTATAGTCTTGCACGCTCAAAAACTCAGCCGCCCCGTACAACCAGCCCTTCACTAACCCACCATACCAAGGAAACACAGCAATATCAGCGATGGTGTAGTGCTCACCGACAAGATATTCATTCGTCGCCAAACGGCGTTCAAGTACATCTAGCTGCCGCTTGGTCTCCATCGCAAAGCGATCGATTGCGTATTCGAACTTTGCGGGTGCATAAGCATAAAAGTGACCGAACCCACCGCCTAAATAGGGAGCACTACCCATCTGCCAAAACAGCCAGTTGAGGGTCTCGGTACGTCCCGCAACATCGGAGGGCAGAAAAGCTTGAAATTTTTCTGCGAGATAAAGCAAGATGGCGCCAGATTCAAATACGCGCAGAGGCTGAGCGCCGCTGCGATCAAGCAGGGCTGGGATCTTGGAGTTGGGGTTGATTTCGACAAAGCCCGAACCAAACTGATCGCCCTTCCGAATATTAATCAGCCAGGCATCGTATTCCGCGCCCGTGTGACCAAGCGCGAGCAACTCTTCTAGCAAGATCGTGACCTTGACGCCGTTCGGTGTCCCCAGCGAATAAAGTTGTAAGGGGTGCTTGCCCACTGGCAATAT
>CAMBPA010000122.1 GCA_945869355.1 Bordetella parapertussis | reverse complement strand
ACTAGTCTGGAAATCGTGCCATGCGGTGTACTGCGATTCAAAGCTGCCAATGATGGCAAACAGGTCTGCATCCTTGGGTTTGAAGGGCGCGACCAAGGGCGCCGAGACGCCGTGCTCAATGGCGGCAATGATCTGCCACTGATTGACTAAGTCTACATAGCGCCTTAACGGAGACGTGCACCAAGCATATTGCGCCACACCGATCGCCTCATGAGGTAGGGCGTGTGTGCTCATGCGTACACGACCACCTTGCTGCGAACGATAAATACCAGGCAAACCATTAGCCGCGAGCAATCCACCCCACGTACTGTTGGCCAGAATCATGTATTCCGCGACCAATCGATCCAGTGGCGCGTTGCGCATGCGCGGCACAATCCGCACGGGGGTGTCGGGGTTGTCTGGATCGCCATCGACATAAAAGCTGTATTCCACCCGATTGTTGCTCTCTGTCTTGCCACGAACCATATCGCGCTGTTTGCTCAGAGATAGTGCGAGCGCCCAGAGCGGACGAATCCAATCGTTGTAGGGCAACGCAATCGACGGGTCAGCCAGCGCCTCTTCAGTGATGTCTTGGTCCAGCGCATGATGGCGAAGATTCTCTCGCACAGCGACTCGCTCGATCTTGCTTTCGTGCGAAAGGATTTCGCCAGTGTCTGGGTTGGCTGTGACGTAAAGCGATACAGCAGGTGTAGGACGTCCTGCATCGAGTGAGTAGGCTGCAATGACGCAGTCTGGTTGCATTGGGATCTTATCGCCGGGCATGTAGACCGTCGACATTCGCGCACGGGCTAATTTGTCTAAGGCACTGTCGCGTGTGACTGATAAGCCGGGCGCTGCGATATGGATGCCGACTTGAATGTTGCCATCGGGCAGTACGCTGACCGATAAGGCGTCATCAATTTCTGTCGTGGTGATATCGTCAACTGAATAGGCCACCACATCGGCAAGAGGGAGCTCACGATCAAAAGAGGGCAAGGCCTCGGGGGCAAATGCGATTCCGCGCGGGAAGTGGGTCGCGATAAAGCGACCCTTGTGTAGCGCCAGCGCGTGCGGCCAAGCACCAAGTTCTAGTAGCACCCGTTCAGGCGGTTTTTGTAGGCTGGCAGCAGCCGTATCCAAGGCCTTCCAGGCCTGAGAGTTTTTGTCTGGTCGTGTAATCAGCGTCATCGCTGAGTCAGCGATAGCTTGTGGCAGCCGGCCTGCAATCATTTCATCGGCCCACGCGGACATTTCAGCGACTTGCCGTTGTTTTTTTTCTTGCGCTGCGAGTGCCGCGGTAAGGACCTCCGGCGGCGCAGGACGGAAGCGCCCTCGTCCGCGACGATGAAAATAAATCGGTGCGCTATGTAGGCGCAGGAGCAGCGTAGTTTTTTCGAGCGTGTTGACCGGATGACCGAAGTAGTCGATTCCGAGCGTCTCAATATCGAATTCGTCCTGGGGTGCACACTCCCACAAAAACTGGAGCTCAATTTCTTCTGAGAGTCTTTGTGCTTCGGGCATTAAGATATCGGGCGTAGGGCTTGCAAACGTAAATAAACAATTGGCACGCTTGATTTTGCTGCGTTTACCGGATTCAGACTCAACCTGCAGGGCAGCCTCAGACTCGGACATAATATGCCCGGTCTTAAACAGCCCCTCTTCTTCAAACAAAACGTACATACGATATCCGGTGATTCGGTTTGCTGTCCGGCTTACTGCTTGCCGGATAATGCGTCGAGCAGGCGGGCGTGTACACCCGCGAAGCCGCCGTTACTCATGACTAGGATGTGATCGTTTGGCTGCGCTGCCTGCGCGACGGCCTCGACCAGCGAATCGATCTCATGGTGCGCTTGCATACGTGTCCCGAGAGATGCAAGCACCTCTGCCGGATCCCAACCCAGGGCTTGTTTGCCGTCACGCTGACCAAAACAAAACACGAGATCGGCGGGCTTAAGCGCTTGCGGCAGCCGAGCCGCCATCGTCCCAAGCTTCATTGTGTTGGAGCGCGGTTCTAGAACCGTGAGAATCCGCTGTGATCCTACTTGAGCGCGGAGCCCATCGAGCGTCGTACGAATTGCAGTGGGGTGATGCGCGAAATCGTCATAGACCGTAACGCCGCGAACGGTACCGCGTACTTCCATGCGACGTTTTACACCGGTAAACGCAGAGAGTGCCTCGACGCTTGCGCGCGCATCCACGCCAACATGCGTTGCCGCCGCGATCGCGACTAGCGCGTTGTTGCGATTATGTGCGCCGGTTAGCGTCCATTGGACGATGCCATAAGAGGTGTGGCCTCGCTTGACCTCAAAGGATAACGGACTGGTCTCAATCGTGTGCCAGCCTGAGACCTCGCCTGTGCGGACGAGTTCGGCCCAGCAGCCTCGGGCGAGTACGCGGTCAAGTGCCTCTTCCGCGGTGGGTGCGATGACTTGGCCCGAGCGCGCAATGGTGCGCACGAGATGATGGAACTGCGTTTCGATGGCCGCGAGATCCGGAAAGATATCAGCGTGGTCGTATTCCAGATTGTTCAGAATGGCTGTCTTGGGCCGATAGTGGACAAACTTTGAGCGCTTATCGAAAAAAGCCGTGTCGTATTCGTCCGCTTCAATGACAAAAAGAGGTTGCGCGGGGTCGTATCGGCCTGAAACGGCTAGACCGGGAGCAACGCCGCCAATTAAAAAGTTAGGTTGTTTACCCGCGCATTGCAGAACCCATGCCAGCATCGAGCTTGTGGTTGTCTTGCCATGTGTGCCTGCAACCGCAAGAACATGCTGACCTTGTAAAACATGCTCGCCAAGCCACTGCGGGCCTGAGGTGTACGGCAGGCCGGCATCTAGAATGGCTTCCATTAAGGAGTTGCCTCGGGTGACGACATTACCAATCACAAAGAGGTCAGGCTTAAGCGCGAGTTGATCTGCCTCAAAGCCTTCAATGAGCGTGATACCTTGCTCCTCGAGCTGGGTGCTCATGGGAGGGTAGACGCCTGCGTCGCAACCCGTGACGCGATGACCGGCTGCGCGCGCGATTAGCGCCAGGCTGCCCATAAACGTGCCGCAGATTCCCAAAATATGCAGATGCATGACTAATCTCCTGTGCGCATTGTAGAGGGAGAGTGCCTAGCGTTTGAGGTCATTCCTCTCTCGGCATCCATTCGATCTGACGCTATGATGTGGCTTATGAAACGAAGAACAATTCTGTTTGGTGCGGGCGGTCTGGCTGCGATGCTTGGTACCGCCTGGTTTGCCTGGAAATCGTCATCGAGTAGAGCGCCAGCTGCCAACCGGGCGATCGGGGTGCAGGCGCCTAGCGACAGTTCGGCCAAGGCGGATCCAGGCGCGTTTTATGGCGCGAGTCTGCCAGACCTAGACGGGAGGCCCTTCGCGCTGCGTGAGTACTTAGGCCGTCCGACGGTTGTGAATTTTTGGGCAACCTGGTGTGCACCCTGCGTCCAAGAGATGCCTTATCTCGATGCCATTGCAAAAAACTCACCAAAACTTGGTTTTGTTGGCATCGGTATTGATACAGAATCTAACATCAAGCAGTTTGTCGCTAAAATACCAGTATCTTACAAGTTGCTTGTTGCGGGGCATGCCGGAATTTCAATGGTAAGAGCCCTCGGAAATGCAGCAGGTGGCCTACCTTTTACCGTTCTTTTAAGCGAAGATGGCACTATATTCGACACAATTTTGGGTCAGGTAGAGCCTGAAGACTTACAACGTCGAATCAGTAAACTAATAGTAAATTCGAAGACGTAGATAGACAAATCGCGGAATTTAGCCTATAAATGCGCACAGCTTGACTGTCTTTGTTGTCGCATTCTGTGGCAAACGAAGCACCCTGTGCTTGAGCGACCTCATGGCAAAAAAAATTCTCGTTTTGAACGGTCCCAACCTGAATCTACTCGGGCTGCGTGAGCCCAGTGTTTATGGTCACACCACACTCGCCCAGATCGATGCAAGGCTTCTAGGTCTCGCTAAAGAGCTAGGAGTAGAGCTGTCCACCTACCAGAGCAATCACGAGGGTGAGCTGGTTGATCGCATTCAGTCAGCCCGGACCGACAGCACCGACTTCATCATGATGAATGCTGGCGCCTATACCCATACGAGTGTCGCGATCCGAGATGCATTGGCGGCAGTCAAGATTTCCTTTATTGAGGTGCACCTCTCTAACGTTTACAAGCGTGAAGAATTTCGGCACCACTCGTTCTTATCGGATCTTGCAGTCGGCGTCATTGCCGGATTAGGTCCTGATGGCTATGAGGCGGCGCTGCGCTTTGCGGTCAACTACCAGACGGCTGCTTAACGGCTCGGCAAACTTGGCCGACCACCCCCTTATTTAACAGCACTATACGGAATTACTATGGATTTGCGAAAACTAAAAACTTTGATCGATCTCGTCGCGGAGTCAGGCATTGCTGAGCTCGAAATCACCGAAGGGGAGGGCAAGGTTAGGATTGTTAAGTTTTCACAAGCGGTGCAGCCCGTTGCCTACGCACCACCCGCTGCGTATGCGCCAGCACCGGCTGCGGGTGCTGAGGCGGTTGCCGCCGCGCCCGCAGCCGCTCCTGTTGTGCAGGGGCACACGGTCAAGGCGCCGATGGTGGGGACGTTCTATCGCGCATCTAATCCCGCGGCACCGGTATTTGTAGAGGTTGGTCAGACAGTGAAAGAGGGTGAGCCGCTCTGCATTATTGAAGCGATGAAGTTGCTCAATGAAATCGAAGCGGATAAATCCGGTGTCATTAAAGAGATTCTCGTACAAAACGGTGAGCCCGTTGAATACGGTCAACCCTTGTTTGTGATTGTCTGACATGTTTGACAAGATTCTGATCGCTAACCGTGGCGAGATCGCGCTGCGTATTCAGCGCGCCTGCCGCGAGATGGGTATCAAAACTGTTGTGGTGCACTCCGAGGCAGATCGTGATGCCAAGTATGTCCGTTTAGCTGATGAGTCCGTCTGCATCGGACCACCCGCTTCACGCGATAGCTATCTGAATATGCCCGCCATTATTGCGGCGGCTGAAGTGACAGACGCCGAGGCGATCCACCCTGGCTATGGTTTTCTGTCTGAGAACGCAGATTTCGCAGATCGCGTCGAGAAAAGTGGCTTTGTGTTTATTGGGCCGCGCCCTGAGTCGATCCGTTTGATGGGCGATAAAGTCAGCGCCAAGAACGCCATGATTGAAGCGGGAGTGCCGGTTGTGCCTGGCTCGCCTGGCGCCTTGCCCGACGATCAGCAAGAAATTCTGCGTATCGCACGCGACGTGGGTTATCCGGTCATTATTAAGGCGGCTGGAGGCGGTGGTGGACGCGGTATGCGCGTGGTGCACACTGAAGCTGCATTGTTAA
>CAMBPA010000121.1 GCA_945869355.1 Bordetella parapertussis | reverse complement strand
GGGTCAGGTCTCCGCGGTTAAATAGGTGGCGCATACGCGGCATCAGTTTCTTGGGGTGATTGGGATCTAAAAAGCTGACGGCTTCCAGGGCCTCTTGCCAATGAACGAGTAAAGCCTGCACCGCTTGACCAGTCGCGGGCTCGTTGCCTGGATCTTTGCTTGCGCGCGCCGTGGCGGGGCTAAGCGGGGCAGTGTTTGAGGTGTTCTGCGCCGTGAGAAGGGCATAGCGCAGTTCCCAGGCACCAAGTTGTAAGGCCTGAGAGACATTTAGTGAGCTGTACGCCGGGTTTGCGGGTATGTGGCAGACTCGATGACAGAGTTCGATGTGTTCGTTGGTCAAGCCGGAGCGCTCGGTACCTACAACCAAAGCGACTCGCGCATTTGCATGTTGTGCCAAGTGTGTCTGCGCCATCTGCGCTGCCTCCCGGATGTCGCAGGCAGGTGGCCCGAGCTCACGGTCTCGGGCGGTCAGGGCAAAGGCTAGGGTGACTGGAGCCAGGGCCTGCTGCAGGGTTTCAACGGTCTGTGCCGAGGCCAGCACATCGCTCGCTCCGCTTGCCAAAGCGATCGCTTCGGGCTGGGTCGTGATTTGCTCGGTTTTGGGGGAAACAAGCATGAGATCGCTAAAGCCCATGGTTTTGATGGCCCGGGCCGCCGAGCCTACGTTTCCGGGGTGGCTTGGCTCGGTCATCACGAAGCGAACTCGGGAAAAATCAATAGTCATTTAAAATCCCGCTTTAGCTAATTGAAAATAGACACGCATATGCACCCGATGCTTAATACCGCCATCAAGGCGGCCCGGCGAGCCGGATCGATTGTTAACCGCGGGAGCCTTGACCTCGAGCGCCTGCAAGTGACTCGAAAAGGGCCTCGCGATTATGTCACGGAAGTTGATCGTGGCGCCGAAAGCGCCATTATCGAAATACTGAGTACCGCCTACCCAGACCATACGTTTATGGCTGAAGAGTCGGGGATTTTAGGCTACACGGCCGAGGGCGAGCTCGCGGCCAATGAGTGGGTGATTGACCCCTTGGATGGTACGACGAACTTTATTCACGGTCTCCCGCATTACGCGATCTCGATTGCTTTGCGTCAGCGCGGGCAGATTAATCACGCGGTCATTTACGATCCAGTCCGCAATGAATTGTTTACGGCAAGTCGCGGGGGCGGAGCGTTTTTAAATGATCGTCGCATGCGTGTGTCATCGCAATTGAAGTTTCCCGATGCGCTGTTGGGTGCGCGTTGGCCCGGCTCGGTGGGGCCGGACGAAACCTCAGCGCCCCGCTTTTTAGAAATGGCACGTGGTTGCGCGGGTGTGCGCCGTACGGGTTCAGCGGTTCTGGACTTGGCCTACGTTGCGGTAGGGCGTTTGGATGGATTTTGTGGCTTGGGCTTGAAACAGTGGGATATGGCCGCGGCGAGTTTGATGGTGTTGGAAGCGGGCGGCTTGATCGGCGATCTAAACGGCGACCAGTCTTGGATGGAGTCCGGTAACGTTATTGCTGCAACGCCTAAGATTTTTACGCAAATGCTTGGAATGGTACAGGGCGAACGTGCGAAGTAATCGCGTGCGAACTCAGCCCCGCAGAGACTGCTAGTATCTGCGGCGGTTCATTAATATCGGCTACTATTGTTAGCTTAGAAACTCTCGGAGCCCTCCATGGAGTGGCTGCTTGACCCAACTGTTTGGGTCGGCTTATTAACTCTTGTCATACTCGAGATCGTTCTCGGTATCGACAACTTGATCTTCATCGCGATTCTTGCCGACAAGCTTCCGCCTGCAGAGCGTGAGCGTGCCCGCTTGATCGGCCTCTCTCTGGCGCTCTTGATGCGTCTGGGGCTCTTGGCCGGGATGTCATGGCTTGTTCAGCTAAAAGAACCTTGGATAGTGTTGGGCCCGATCAGTTTGTCTGGTCGGGATCTGATTTTGATCGCGGGTGGTTTTTTCCTTCTTTTCAAAGCGACGCTTGAGTTGCATGAGCGTATTGAAGGCAATCGACAGCCACAGACGACTGCGCGCGTCTACGCGAGCTTCTGGGTCATTGTGACGCAGATCGTGGTGCTAGATGCTGTGTTCTCGCTTGACGCAGTGATCACAGCGGTTGGCATGGTCGACGATCTTGCTGTCATGATGGTGGCCGTGGCGATTGCCGTGGTGATTATGCTGGTGGCCTCCAAGCCTTTGACAATATTTGTTAACGCGCACCCTACGGTCGTTGTCCTTTGCCTTGGATTTTTGCTGATGATTGGCTTTTCGCTGGTGGGCGAAGGGTTCGGCTTTAAAGTGCCTAAGGGGTACCTGTACGCAGCAATTGGTTTTTCTGTGTTGATCGAACTGTTGAACCAATTTGCCCGTCTCAATGGATTAAAGCTCGAATCCACACGTCCCATGCGCGAGCGTACGGCCGAGGCCGTATTGCGCATGCTGGGTAAGACTTTGCCCGAGGCCGTCGTGGTCCAAGCGACTAGTGCACAGCAAGAAGAGGTCAAGGTGACGTTTGGGGTTGAGGAGCGCAACATGGTGAGCGGCGTCTTGACTCTCGCTGAGCGGACCATCCATTCGGTGATGACGCCGCGTACCGAAATTTCCTGGATCAATCTCGATGATGATCCACAGCTCATGCAAAAACAAATCGCGGAGGTGCCTCATAGCTTCTTTCCGGTTTGTCGGGGCTCGGTTGATGAAGTTATCGGGATCGGTCGCGCAAAAGAAATGATTGCAGATCTTTTAATCCATGGAAATGTGCGTCGTGCGAGCTTGCGCGAACCGATTATTGTGCACGACACCATCAGCATCATCCGTTTGATGGATACGCTTAAGCGCTCACGTGGCCAACTTGTGCTGGTGGCTGATGAATTTGGGACGATACAGGGCTTGGTCACACCGATCGATGTGTTTGAAGCGATCGCGGGTGAGTTTCCGGACGAGGATGAAACCCCCGATATTGTTACCAGCGGCGAGAATGAGTGGGAAGTAGACGGTGCAGCGGACTTGCATCAACTAGAGCAGGTGCTGGATACCGAAGGCCTTGTTGACGAAGATGAAGACTTCACAACCTTAGCAGGCTACTTGTTGTCGCGTTTTGGTCAGTTACCCGCGCGGGGTGATCAATGTGAATTTGATGCACCGCATGCGCGCTTTAAGTTTGAGATTTTGCGAATAGATGGGCGACGCATCGCTCAGGTTCGCATCACCAAGCTCGCTGCGTCCACGGAAGTATCGACTGATTAGCGCGGGGTAAGGTCGAAGAGGGTCAGGCCGTCTTCATCGATCACCATCCAGCCGCCACGCGGCTTACGATTTTCTTCAGTGAGATCACAATCCCAATCGGGTAATACCCAGCGCTCACAGCGATTGCCTTCAACGGTGAGTACGTTGCGCCCGGGGCGATGGGTATGGCCATGTACGATCAGCGAGACATTGTGTGCCCGAATAGCGGCGGCAACGGCATCAGCGTTCACGTCCATGATTTCGCTAGATTTGGTTTGATTAGCCACCATGCTTTCACCACGCGCTTGTGCAGCGAGGGTGAGCCGTTCGGGGATGCTTTTTGCCAAGAAACCACTTTGCCAGGCAGGGTTGCGCACCATTGACCGAAACTGTTGATAGGCGACATCGTCCGTGCAGTATTCATCACCGTGGCTCAGAAGCATGGTACGACCGGCGATCGTGACCAAGACTTGTTCAGGCAGCAGATTTGCACCCAGACCGGCTGTGAGAGCTTCTCCCATGAGGAAGTCGCGGTTACCTCGGCCGAGCCACACGGGAATTTTTGCCGCACACGCTTTAATGGCCATCAGGTCGAGCGCTAACCATGGTGGCGCGACAACGGCGACGTCATCACCAATCCACGCATCAAAGATGTCGCCTGGCAATAACAGAGCGGAGGCCTCTTTGGCGGCGAGCTTTAAAAAGTCACGAAAAGCCTCGGAGGTACCCGCGGTGTGTTGACCGAGATGGACATCCGAGGCGAGCCACACGGGCCCATTTAATGCAATCTTATTCAATGACGGCTGCCTTGGTAATGATGACATCTGTACTTGGAACGTTTTGGTGCATGCCGCTGTTGCCAGTTGCTACGCCTTTCATTTTATCCACAACATCTTTGCCCTCAACCACCTCACCAAATACTGCATAGCCCCAGCCTTGTGCGGTGGGGGCAGTGTGGTTGAGGAAGTCGTTGTTCGCAACGTTGATGAAAAACTGCGCCGTAGCGGAGTGCGGATCTTGTGTACGTGCCATGGCCAAGGTGTACTTGTTATTTTTAAGACCGTTGTTGGCTTCGTTTTCGACGGTGCCCTTGGTTGGCTTTTGCTTGAGGCCTGGCTCAAAGCCGCCGCCTTGAATCATGAAGCCATCAATCACGCGATGAAAAATGGTGCCATCAAAAAAACCATCGTTGACGTAAGCCAGAAAGTTGGCAACGGTCTTGGGTGCTTTAGCTGCATCTAAAGAAATGATGATGTCGCCTTGGCTGGTGGTCATTTTGACGCGTGGGTTGGTGGTCATGGTTACGCCTTGTTTTTGATTCGAGGTTGAGGGAGGTGCTGCGTGCGCAGCTAAACAGAAGAGTGGAAGTAATCCGGTGAGTGTTAGGTTGCGCAGTATGCGCACCCAGTTGGTGGGTGTGTTCATTTTTGGGCCGATTCGATGAGTTCAGTAACTGAGCGGATACGTGGGCGCAGATCCGTCGCACCTGCTTTGACGGCACGCTCATAGGCTCTGAGAGCTAGAACGAGTTGTACATCGCCTAAATTGGCTTGTGTCCTCGCTAAGTTTGGATTGATCATGATCGACATTTCCAACGCGCGCCGGGCTTGTTCAAGCTCGTCGCGTTTAACGTACAGATCTGCAAGATTATTCCAAGGCTCAGGTAATTCTGGGAAACGCATGGTCATGCGTTGGTAAATTGCCTCCGCCTCTGGCAAGCGATTAAGTTCTGTCAGAAGACGGGCGTGCAGAAACATGAGTTGCACATCGGTGCCAGGCGTGTGGCGGTTCGCCTCAACAGCCTGACGTTTTTCGACGGCATCGAGTGCCTCTTTCAGTCGACCGGTACGGATGAGACCCTCAAGACGCTGACTGATCTCGGCGGGGCTAAGAGGGATTCTGGTGTCAATGCCGGGGGCAATGGCATCCAATATCTTGGCTAGGCCGTCCCAGCCGCTTTCGGGTGGTTTGTCGCCAATGATCAGTTCGGGCCCCAAGCCAGGAACGGCCGATGGCAACTGTTGGCGCGGCGTTTGACGCACGTTTGGTTCGACGGGGTCGTTGGCAAGCGGATTGATGTTGCGCGCCCCGGTTGCTGTGGGATAGTTTGCCTGAGCCTGAGCTTGCG
>CAMBPA010000120.1 GCA_945869355.1 Bordetella parapertussis | reverse complement strand
ATGACTGAAACAGGCAGAGGGCCTGTCGGTGCGCCTTGCGAAAAAACCGCTGGCGCAACAGCCAAGAAGCAGGCCAGAGCAAGTAGCTTTCTAAAACAACCCATCACCAACAATCGATGTAAAACGATTGTTTCACCCGCTACCGCTTTGATCATGAAAAATCCCAGCATCTATGCTTGACTTTGCATTTTATACGGGTAAACCTCAGTGCGCCCTGCCCAGCGCGCCTTACTTCAGATTTCTGCAAATTTCCTGCGTGACCTCTGAGCACGAGGACAGCCCGCCCAAATCCCTAGGAATTGCTTTACCTTGCGCCAACGTAAGTTCTACCGCTCGATCCACCCGTTGGGCAGCGTCAATCAAACGCTGGTCCGTATAACGATCCCCTAGCCAGCGCAGCATGAAAGACCCAGATAAGACCGTCGCTAAGGGACTTGCAATGTTTTGACCCGCTATGTCGGGGGCTGAACCATGTGCGCCCTGAAACAAGCCATGTCTGTCTCCGAGCTCGCCCGAGGGTGCGATACCCATCCCACCAACGGTTGCGGCGCCCAAATCCGAAATGATGTCGCCAAATAAGTTTTCTGCAACGATCACATCGTAAAACTCCGGGCGCTTGACCAAGTGCACGGTAATGGCATCCACATACGCGTAATCAATCGCCACGTCCGGATAGTCTTTGGCCACATCATCACAGACAGACCGAAAGAAGGCATAGCTTCGCAAAATGTTTGCCTTATCGCAGACCGTCATTCGACGCTTGTGATCGGAGGGTGCGCCATTGCGTTTGCGCGACAGTTCAAACGCAAAGCGGGCGATACGCTCACAACCTTTTCGAGTCAGCACCAAGGTATCTGTCGCAACCTCTCCACGCAGCAACACGCCGGCCCCGCGACTTGCATACAAACCTTCGGTGTTCTCTCGCACGATCACATAGTCAATATCGCCAGCCTCGCGATTTTTCAGAGGTGAAAAATCCCCTTGGTATAAACGAATGGGGCGCACATTCGCATACAAATCGAGCTTGAACCGTAACTGCAAATGCAGATCGTTCCCCACCTCCGTGCCATCTGGATAGGTCACGTTGGGCAGACCCGCTGCGCCATGCAGCATTGCATGTGCGGTTTTACACGCATCAAAAGTATCAGGAGGAAGAACCTGTCCGGTCTTCACATAGTGCGAGGCACCGCCGGGAAAGTCATCAAACGACATGACACCCTCACCCAACGCCTCTTTCAACACCGTGACCGCGGCGCGGCATACCTCCGGACCAATCCCGTCGCCTTCGATCGTCGCGATTTGATATTTACCTTGCATGCCCACTCTCCTGAAAATTCTTGTTGCACCAAAATGGTGAATTTCTACCCAACTCACTGCCCACGTATCGGCTTTAAACCCTTACCCAGTAAGCATTTGCGCTAACATGGTGCGGAAATTTTACTTTTGGGTCCCAGCGATCGCCTATTTCTTTATTGGCTACAGCTTAGCCTACGCTTTGAAATCGGAAAACTCATGGCAATCAAGATTGATTATGTTTCAGATATCGCATGCCCCTGGTGTGCCGTCGGCCTTGGTGGCCTCGAGCAGGCAATCAAAAAAATTGGGGGCGAGTTCGAGGTGGACGTGCACTTCCAACCCTTTGAATTGAACCCTGACATGCCGCCCGGCGGACAAGATGTCTTTGAACATCTGACCCAAAAATATGGCAAGACAGTTGAACAAGTGCGCGCCACACAAAACGAAATTAAGGCGCGCGCTGCAGCCGTGGGTTACCCCTTTCACCCTGAGGGTCGCAAGCACGTCTACAACACCTTTAACGCGCACCGACTCTTACACTGGGCGGGACTTGAATGCGGTGCCCAAGCGCAACATCGACTTAAGCGTGAATTACTGGTGACGTATTTTCAGTTAGCCGTTGATCTTGACGAAGCACAAAATCTTCTCGATGCGGTCAACCGCGCTGGGCTCGACTCAAAACGGGCGGCCGATATCCTCGCCACAGACGAATTTTCCGCAGACGTTCGCGCTCAGCAAATGAAGTACACCTCAATGGGTATTCACTCGGTCCCTTCCATCATTATTAACGACAAATACTTGCTGCAAGGTGCACAACCCGCGGAGGCCTTTGAAGAGGCGCTCAGGCAAGTCGCCGCAGAGACTTAAAACAACTGGTCATGCGGCAGGTATTTCGGTACAACCTACAACAACTTACAAACGCTTAAACGGAGATATCAAATGGACCTCGGACTAAAAAATAGAGTGGCGCTTGTCACAGGTGGATCTCAAGGTATTGGCAAAGCGTGCGCCATGAAGCTCGCCGAAGAAGGCGCGACCGTCGTGATTGCAGCCCGCGGACGGGAACTCTTAGATCAAGTAGCCGCTGACATTCGTGCAGCGGGCGGAAAAGTCCTCGCCATCGCAGCCGATGTCAGTCAGGATACAGAATGCACGCGCATCATCCAGGAAATCTTAAAGGCCTATGGCCGAATCGACATCCTGATTAACAACGCCGGCACCTCGGCGACCGGTGAGTTTGAATCCGTCACCGACAAAGATTGGCAAGCCGACTTTGATCTCAAACTATTCGCTGCGATTCGCTTGTCACGTCTGGCTATTCCAGAAATGCGCAAGAACAAGTGGGGTCGCATCATCAATGTGACAAACATCGGTGCTAAACAACCTCGCGCCAAATCAATGCCGACGACGGTGACACGCGCTGCGGGCCTGGCCATGACCAAGGCGTTATCGAAAGAATTCGCAGCCGACAACATTCTTGTCAACAGCGTCTGTATTGGTTTGATCCGCGCAGGTCAACACGAACGCAAAGCTGCCAAGGCTGGAATTCCTGTGGAACAGCTTTATGCAAATCAAGGAAAAGATGTGCCCCTTGGTCGTGTCGGTCGCGCCGAAGAGGTCGCCAACGTCGTTGCCTTCTTCTCCTCTGAGGCTTCTAGTTACGTCACTGGTAGTAGCGTCAACCTTGATGGCGGCATGTCCGCGGTGATGTAAATGAGCACACTCACTTCGACAGTCAAAGCAATGGTGTTCGATACGTTTGGTTCCGTGGTCGACTGGCGGGGAAGCATCACGCGCGATCTCACCCGCTGGGGTACGGAGAATGGCTACTCCTGTGACTGGACAGCACTGGCGGTGAAGTGGCGCGCGCTTTATCAGCCCTCGATGGAAAAGGTACGCAGTGGCCAGCGAGAATGGACCATTCTGGATGTGTTGCATCGTGAGTCTCTCGAGCAGTTATTGCCGGAGTTTGGTCTTGAAAAAATGACCGAAGCGCAACGCCAACATGTCAACAAAGTGTGGCATCGCCTCGATGGCTGGCCAGATGCGGTCTCGGGTCTAACGCGCCTGAAGAGCAAATACATCATTGCCCCGCTCTCAAACGGCAACGTCTCATTGCTGACAGACATCGCAAAGTACACCGGCTTGCCTTGGGATTTAAACTTATCCACGGAAGTGTTTCACTGCTACAAGCCGCAGCCGCAATCCTATTTGGGCGTTGCCAAGATTTTGCAGCTTGATCCGAGTGAAGTCATGATGTGTGCAGCACACAACGACGACTTGGCTGCCGCGCGAAAGGTCGGACTCAAAACTGCGTTCTGGCCACGCCCGACAGAACACGGTCCTGAGCAGAAAACAAATTTAGCTGCAACGGAAAAGTGGGATATTGTCGCTAAAGATATTCGCGATCTCGCGACGCAAATGGGCGTCTAAGTCCGGACTACCAGAGCAGCGCCACACGCATGCTGGCGCTGCTCATTCCCGCCAGACTTCTTGCTCGAGCATCAGCTGGCCTTGGTCGCTCGACACAAACAATTCACTGTCCTGAATATTGACATGAAGTGTCATGGTGCGTTGCGCCCAGGACGCAAGCTCTTTGGTCCGGTCCGATGGCAGACAGACCACACGAAGATTGCGAGTTCGCTCAAGCTTATTACGCACGGAATCCCACCAGAGCTTACTGTTATGCCCTGCGTAGCAATACACCACAACCTGCTTGGCTCGACCGCAAGCCTTCAGAATACGACGCTCTTCGGGCTGACCTACCTCGATCCACAAATCAATGGCACCCGTCAAATCCTTACGCCAAACATCCGGCTCGTCGGTATCGCTTAACCCCTTTGTGAATGCCAGGTCCTCTTGCGCATGCAAGGCAAACGCCAACAAACGCACCATCATTCTTTCGTCTGTCTCAGAGGGGTGTCTAGCCAAGGTCAAGGCATGACTCCCGTAATAGTGACGGTCTGAGTCCGCCACATTGAGTTCAGCCTTGTATATCGTTGCGCGTAGAGCCATAGGAATTCTTAGAATATGGACACCGCCGGGGCGCCGGCGATGAGAGATCTGGATTATCCTTGATTCCCAACTATAGAGTGGAATTTCATGTCAACTTCGCATATTGCCGCCGTCACCCAAGCATTGCTTTCAGCTCGGGCCGATCAACATCCTGTTGATCCAACGCCCTTGCTGGCCGTGCTGCAACACCCGCAAGATGCGCAAGCGGTCCAAGAGCAAGTGCTGCTAGCCCTCGCACCGAACCAACGTAAACCAGCCCGCTACTGGAAATCCGGCGGGCCCTCGCGACAAGGCGAGATCGCCAACACCGCCCTACTCGACTCAGGCATTTGGTCAAGCCCTGCAAAAGCCGGAGCCCACCCTTTCAATATCCGTCTCATTGAAATCGAAATCGCCTTTAGAACTAAACGCAGCGTGACACCACAAGAGGCTGCAGACTTAACACAAGAGCAAGGCCATGGCCTCATCGATGCACTCACGGTATCGATTGAAGTCGTCGACTCACGTTGGGAGCAAATCGACAACGCCTCGCCTTTGCTCAAACTCGCAGACATGCAGTCGCACGGCACGCTCGTCTTAGGGGACTGGCTCACCTATAGCGAACGTGAAATACATCGCGATTGGTCCAAACAACGCTGCACTGTCAAAATCGGCAACCAGGCACCACTCGAATTCATCGGCACCCACTCCCTACAAGACCCTCGCTGGGTCATTCCCTTTTGGGTGCGACACGCCACGGCTGACAACCAAACCTTACCGGCCGGCTCGATTGTTACGACGGGCAGCTGGTGCGGCATGCCCGCGGCACAAGCCGGAGACCTCGTCGTGGCGCAATTTGATGGGATCGGAAGCGCCAGCGTTCAACTGTAAAGCAGATACATTCACATACATCAATCATTCAAACTTCAGTCGCAGGAGACCACACGTGAAATTCGACGAAATCCTTTACGAAGAAGATGGCCCCATCGGAACCATCACGATGAATCGTCCGCAAGACGGCAACATGTTCACAGAAAAAATGTGTCATGAGATTCGTGACTGCATCAATGAAAT
>CAMBPA010000119.1 GCA_945869355.1 Bordetella parapertussis | reverse complement strand
CTGGATTCCGTTCTCCTACGTGTTGACCTACGGCGTACTGGTCATCGGGTTTGGCGCGCTGGGGGATAGGCTAGGCCATCTGAGGGTTTTCCGAGCTGGCCTCATCTTGGCGATTATTGCGCTCTCTCTTTGCGCCCTCGCCCCCACCTATCCGTGGCTCATCGCTGCACGGGTATTGCAAGGCATCGCCATGGCGTTAACGCTGTCTTGCGCGCCGGCGATCGTGACCTTTCTGTATGACGAAACACAGCGCACCAGAGCGTTGTCGCTCTACGGAAGCATGACAGCGATTGCGAGTGTGGCTGCGCCACTCATAGGCGGTGTGATGATTGCCTGGATGGATTGGCCTGGTGTCTATTGGTTCAGAGTCCCGATTGCGCTCATTGCGCTGGCCCTATTGCCTTTATTAAATCAACGACTCACAGCCAACTTGCGACACCGCAGCGTAGCCGCTGTGCAAACAAAACTCTCAACGCTACGACTCCTGTTTCACACCTGCCGACAAGATCAGCGCTTCTTATGGATAAATATCGTCAGCGCTGTCTTACAACTATCGACCTTCTCAGTGCCCTTGTTAGTCCCGTACTATCTTTCCACGATCGCAGCTTGGCCCTCGCAACAGATAGGGATCGTTTTAGGCAGTTGGGCCATCGGCACGCTGCTGGGCTCGATGCTGACCGGTGTTGTTTCAAAGCACTGGCGATCAAATGCCATCGCATATGCAGCGGCTTGGCTATGCACGTGCGGATTAATCTGCGTCATGCTTTGGTCCGAGACGCCTAACTGGGGCCTCATTTTCTTTTCAATGCTTCTTCATGGTTTGGGACTGGGGATGTTTCAGGTGGCCTACGCAGACTGGATTGTTGCGAGCCTTCCTCGTCAAGCGCGCGGCGTCGCAGGCGGCATCACCGTTTTTACCCGCACGGTGGGTGTAGTATCCGGCGCAATGTTTTGGCTCTTGGTGCTACAACTGGCAGAACCTTCGTCTACCCCCGAGGCTCTGCTTCCGAAGCAAATATTCATCAACGGCTTTCAAAACGTTTTTTTATGTGCCGCTGGGCTGATTGCGACGTGCCTTGTCTTGACGACCCTGCTCACCAAGTTATGGCGAGATCTTCCACAGGAGCACCGCAACAACTGAACCAGCATTCTTGATCGAATGCTCATTTTTTGTTGTATTCTCTTCTAACCGCATTGAACAGAGGCTGATATCCATGCATATTGAACCCGGCGTAGTCGACGGCGCAAAAATAGTACTTAGTGTTGTCACGTCCGCGGTCGCGTGCGGCTTGACAATCAAGGCTTGTCTTGATACGCGCAAGTCCTCGGGCACGTCAGCCCTGATTCAACGAAGCGTGATCGCGACCTTTCTCGTATTTTGTTTCTTCGAAGTATTCTGGCATCACCCTGTTGGCATATCAGAGGTGCATCTGATTATGGGGAGCAGCTTATTTTTATTGTTTGGTGCGGGGCCGACAGCGATCGGCTTGACGCTTGGACTGCTTATTCAAGGTCTGTTTTTTGCACCGACCGACTTACCCCAGTTCGGAATGAACCTCACCAGCCTACTGCTCCCGTTATTCGCTCTAAATTATGTCGCACGTCGCATCATTTCACCACGCACGGCGTATGTAGACCTTTCCTCCCAGCAAGTACTGAAGTTGTCGGTAACCTTCCAAGCTGGTGTCGTGGCTTGGGTGATTTTTTGGACCATCTACGGCCAAGGCTTTAGTGTCCCAACCATCACCAGCATCCTGAGCTTTGGTGGCGCCTACATTGGTGTGATTGTGTTGGAATCATGCCTTGACCTTTGCTTGTTAGCGGGTGCTAAACGAGTCCGTCAACTCCAGGGCCTCAGTTTTTTTGAATCGCGATTGCTCAATGCAAAGCATCAATTCGGATAGTTTCTGTTCAAGGACGCGAGACATGCCTGAATTAACAGACGCAAGAAAAGCGGAAATCGCCCTAGAGGAGATTTATCGCGCGCAAATACAGCCTACAAAACCCAATGAGATTGTTAAAGATGCCAACAAAGTTGGGGACCGACTTTTAAAATTTCTTAATTCCAACCTCGGTATTTGGCTACTGTCTTCAGTTGTACTTTCTAGCATGGCGACACTTTTGCAACGTGAGCATCAAAAGTCCGTTGAGAGGACGGCCACTAGACTCCAAATTACAGCTACAAAATTTAATGTATCTGACAGGGTTGAAGAATTACGATTTTTCCTCAGAAACGCGAATACGAATGCAGAGTACGCGCAGGCCTTAGAAAGTCTTTTCAGGACTAACTACCCCAACCCTGGCTCCGCGGGTGGGTCGTCAATCTATAGTTTGGTATTCGCCATTTACCCGCTGCTTGCTGACCCACACGACGCGCTGATCAGTGATGTCCTGGAAACCATTCGCTCACTAGAGCACAAATATGTCGAGCTCAAGGGGCACGAGGCCGGTGCAAGCCCGCCTGAGCACATAAAAAAAACTATCTACACAAAACTCGACCATCTACAAAGCTTGCAACTCGTACCGCCAAAACTCAAGGATTAGCATGCAGTCGACAATTTATGAATGGCCTCGCCTCAAAGGGCTCTCAGCTCGCATTTGTGGCTGCTTGCTGACCTTAAGTCTTTCATCATGCGCGCTATTAAAACCAGGGTTTAGTGAAATGTCGGTAGCCTATGGCGAGGTGGTCGAAAAATATCAAGTTAACAATATACTCGTCAATATTATTCGCGCCTCCCAGCAGCGACCCTTGAGCTTTTTGGATATTCCGACTGTCATTGGCTCTGGGTCCGTCACGTTGAGCGCCGGCCTCCTGTCAAAAAGCGTCGCCGATGGACGGTATGGCGCGGGTCTGACTACCAACAACTCTTTTAGCTTTACCCAAGCATCCTTAGACAATTCATCATTTATGTCTGGATTTTTAAGTCAAATTCCAGTTGACGCCATCCATTACTTTACGGCGGACCACATACCAAAAGAGATATTGCTGACACTTGTAGTTGACTCCATCGAAATGACGGATGCTGAGGGACGCAAAGAGATATATCTGAATAATCCAACGCGCCCAGATTACGCAGAATTCCAGAAACAGCTATATCAGCTTATTCAATGGGGCATCACGACAGAGCAAATCAACAAGGAAATCCCCATTGGCGTACCCATGCGTCGCGACGCTGTCGAAAGAAGTATTAGCCATAACCTAGAGACAGTAAAAAATATGCAATTGCGCGCCAAGAAAGTGTTGGGATCAGATCAGAACCTTTATCAGCTCACACGGATAAAGAAAGTGACGCGCATTTGCATTAACAAAGACGGGTTCTCAAACTATGAATTACTAGACTTGACGGAAGAGGTGCTAACCTGCAAGGGATCCTTGGCTAAACAACTTGAATCCGGCCCCTCAAGATCGTCCTCTATTAAGCTACAAGACAATCCAAAGGAACTGATTATTCGCTTGCGCTCAACTAGAAATATTTTTGATTTTCTTGGTCAACTAGTGCGGGCTCAAGCTCAAGACCCACCTTATTATGTTTCGGTCCCACCAATTACCAAACTTTCGGAACTAAATACGAGCCAGCCGAACCCCTACTCGCTGCTCATCCTCCGAAAAAATTTCACAATGCAACCAGCGCTATATGAGGTCACCGCGGATGAGGAGCGCTACTCAATTCCAAAAACAAATGCGGGATACTCTGGGATTGTTATTGACTTGCTGTCCCAGTTGATTACGTTAAATAAGATTCCTGGGAGCATCCCCGCGTCACCGTCTGTGTTGGTTCGCTAAAAATCTCAACCTCTGTCGCACAATGAGGCTCGCTAGAGGCACCTAAGTGCCAACAACATCCAGGCGCTCTGGCGAAAAACGTAATGTAAACGTGCTGCCTTTTCCGAGAGTACTCACAATTTGTAACTGCGCGTGATGTCTCGTCGCTATATGTTTAACGATCGCTAGCCCAAGACCAGTGCCGCCAGTATCACGTGAACGACTTCCATCAACGCGATAGAAGCGCTCGGTCAGTCGTGCAAGATGAGCCGAATCAATGCCTGGCCCAGTATCAGTGACCGAAAATTCACCGTAACCGTCGACACCAACCGACCACTTCACGGATACCGAACCCTCCTCCGGGGTATACCGAATCGCATTCGAAATAAGATTGCCAAATGCAGACTGCAATTCACGCTGCTCACCCCTCAACAGGTGAGTGGCGTCAACAGTAAAATCAATGAAATGCTTCCCCTTAGACAGCGCTTCTGCATCGGAGCGCAAGGCCCCCATTTCCGCCACCACATTAAACGGAGTACACGCCGCCACTTTGGAGTTCGCTTCAAGCTTCGCAAGCGTCAATAAATCTTCGACCAGGTTTTTCATCCGACGCGATTGCGTCATCATCAAATCCAGATATCGATTTTGCTGATCTGGTGCCAATTCGATCGACTGCATGGTCTCTAGAAAACCGATCAAAACGGTTAACGGGGTGCGAATCTCATGCGACACATTGGCGACGAAATCTCGACGCATCGCCTCTGTGCGCTGCAAGTCTGTAATGTCTTGCGCCAACAGCAAGGACTGATTATCTGCAAAAGGGAATACCTGCACGACCACGGTTAAGTTGGCAGCGACCCCCATACGTTCAATCACGATAGGGCTATCAAATTCTGCCTCGCTCAAGTACCCCACAAACTCTGGATGACGAACGAGATGTGTGATGCTCTGCTTCGCATCTTTTTCAAAACTCAGGCCAAAAAACCGTTCAGCGCTTGAGTTACACCACTCCACTTGATTCTGCGCATCCAGCATGATGACGCCGTTAGGTGAAGCCTGAAAGCCTTGAATAAAACGATCGTGTTGTCGTTCGATGGCCTGGATACGATTCCGCATCTCTTTGAGCACGCGGTGGCGCTGTGTAAACACCTCACCCCAAAGACCTAAAGCAGGCAGCGACTGATCATCTGTCGTCGCAGGATTATCCTGCAAGCGCTGCAGGTTGTAGTAGGAGTATGCCAAGGGGAAAATCAGCGGGATGCTACCTAGCAGATATGCTCCCCACTCCCCCAACAAATGGCCTCCCAAGAGCCCAAACGCAAGAGAGGTACCGAGAATAAGGATAAAGCGCCCTGTAGCTGCTGACATTACACACAACTCTCCGAGCGACTCTGGCTAAGATCGATCACCGTCCGCGATTGGACTCGGTGTTCTCGTTGCACGATAACCGACTCCTCGAACAGTTTCAATATAGGCATCACATTTCGCGACGGCCAACGCGACTCTGAGTCTGCGAATATGCACATCGACGGTCCGCTCTTCAATAAAGACTTCATTACCCCAAACCTGATCAAGCATTTGGGTCCTGGAATGCACGCGCTCGGGCGCACTCATCAGAAACT
>CAMBPA010000118.1 GCA_945869355.1 Bordetella parapertussis | reverse complement strand
TGCGGCAGTGCAGCATGAGGGATTCTATCTCATATTATGAAACGCACCGCGCGCGGCGTCAAATGTATCATCACCAGATTCCTCTCTAAGGCCTCCTCCTATGCGTTCTGACCTCGACATCGCTCAAGCTGCAAATAAACGTCCCATTCTTGAACTCGCGTCAGCACAAGCAGGCATCCCAGACGAGGCGTTGGAGCCGTACGGAAGATTCAAAGCAAAACTTTCGCTTGAATACATCCGCACACTCGATGCTCGACCAGACGGTAAATTAATCCTGGTGACAGCGATTTCACCCACCCCTGCGGGCGAGGGGAAAACCACTACAACCGTCGGGCTCGGAGATGCGCTCAATCACATTGGCAAACGCGCGATGATTTGCCTACGCGAGCCCTCACTCGGCCCAGTGTTCGGCATGAAAGGGGGCGCGGCCGGTGGCGGCATGGCCCAGGTCGTGCCCATGGAAGACATCAATCTGCACTTTACCGGTGACTTCAATGCGATTGCTCTGGCCAATAATTTGTTAGCGGCCTTAATCGACAACCATATCCACCACGGCAACAAGCTAGCGTTCGATGTACGACGCATTAGTTGGCGCCGAGTGGTTGACCTCAATGACCGCGCCTTGAGACAGATCGTGATCGGTTTGGGTGGCGCAGCGAATGGCTTTCCTCGAGAGGATCGCTTCGACATCGTCGTTGCGTCCGAAGTCATGGCGATTTTTTGTTTGGTGAAAAGTCTAAAGGAACTGAAGGACCGTCTTGCAGATATCGTGGTGGGCTACTCGCTTGCAGGCAAGCCGATACGTGCTCGCGATCTGCAGGCGCAAGGCGCCATGGCGGCGCTGTTAAAAGAAGCGCTCGCCCCTACCCTGGTGCAAACGCTTGAAAACAATCTCGCGCTCGTGCACGGCGGACCATTCGCCAACATCGCCCATGGATGCAATACGGTTCTCGCCACGTCCACCGCACTCAAACTCGCCGACTATGTCGTGACAGAAGCGGGCTTCGGCGCAGACCTCGGAGCCGAGAAGTTTTTAGATATCAAGTGCCGCAAAGCAGGCCTAGTGCCCTCCGCGGTCGTATTGGTGGCGACCGTGCGTGCCTTGAAGTATCACGGCGGCGTCGAGGTCAAAGATGTGGGCTCAGAAAATCTGGACGCTCTGCGCTTCGGTTTGGTCAACCTCGAACGTCATATCCACAACATTACACAGAATTTCGGGTTGCCTTGCGTGGTGGCAATCAATCATCGCACTGAAGACACCGCAGCAGAAATCGCGCTGCTGCAGTCTACCGCCGCATCACTAGGTGTTGAGGTCGTTCTTGCGGAGCATTGGGCCAAGGGTGGTGCGGGCGCTGCCAACCTCGCCCATGCGGTCGTCAAGTTGTGTGAGCAACCGAATCACTTCAAGTTTCTGTATGAAGACCAGGTATCGCTTTGGGATAAGGTGCAAATTATTGCAACCCAAACCTATGCGGCAGCAGGCATTGTGGCCGACGCAAAAGTGCGTGCGCAATTCGCCCAGCTTGAGGCCGAGGGGTATGGCCATCTGCCGGTTTGTATCGCTAAAACGCAATACTCTTTTTCAAGTGATGCAAAGTTACGCGGCGCACCAAGCGGTCACGTCCTGAACATTCGGGAAATACGACTCGCCGCTGGCGCAGGGTTCGTTGTGGTGGTGTGTGGTGACATCATGACGATGCCAGGCTTACCTGTCGTACCCGCAGCCAATGGCATCGATATCAACGAGGCTGGAGAAATTACCGGGCTGTCGTAATCAGAAGGCCTTACTTGGCAACCGCTGGCTCGTAGCGGCCGCCTAACGCCAGCGCTTGCTCACGCAGAAACTCCAAGGCTTCTAACGCAGGAGCCGCATCACCCTTCACACCCAGTTCGATGTGCGGCACGGCCCCACCCTCGCCGACAGACGGAAGGCTGAACGCCTTGATACTCGGCCATTTGCGCTCGAGCGCCTCAAGCGCTGGCGTGATCCGGGACTCGGGCAACCCATAAACGATGAAGGAGTGCTCTGTGCGATCTTCTTTGTTATGAAGATGCGCGTAGCGGGTATCGAGCATCGCCTCGAGCATCGGCCACGCCATGACTGGGAACCCTGGCACAAAGGTGTGGTCATGGATAAAAAATCCGGGAATTCGATTAAACGGATTCGGCACCGCCTCACAGCCTTGGGGGAAAAACCCCATCTGTAACCGCTGCTGATTTTCAGGCGCGTTCATATCCGCTGAGCCTTGACCTTTGGCTGCGTTCTCGGCACAACGGATCGTAATCTGCTCTCTTGCAAAATCGTTCAGCTCAAGCGGCACGCCCAACGCTGCAGCGGCCGCCTGCCGGGTATGGTCATCAGGTGTCGCGCCAATGCCCCCACAACTCAAGACGATATCGCCCGAAGCAAAGCTGCGCTGATAAGCGGCTGTCAGGGCCGCACGGTCATCGGACAAGATTTCAACCCATGACAGCTGTAAGCCCCGAGCGCCAAGAAGTTCAACCACTTTAGGGAAATGCTTGTCTTGCCTACGTCCCGAAAGGATTTCATCGCCAATGACAATAAGACCAAAGCGAGATTTCTGTGTAGCGGCGGACATAAGCATTCCAAAAAAGTGTCAAACAAACCTAACCGATATTTCAGCACAAATGTGACCCGTCATGGCACGCACTCGAGCGCGAATTAGCCCAAGGACGGGCTCTCTTGTCTCAGGCGACGCAAGGCGGCCAGGCCAAAATGGGTATAAACCAAACCAGAAAAAACAGGTAAAAACACCCATGCAGGGGGCAACAGATTCAGTAACGCGCAGACGAACCCAATCGCCCAGAACCCTGTGCTGTGTCGCGCGATCAACGCCGTGCGCTCAGCAGTGCTCGCATGATCGACGATCGCATCGAGCCGCATCATGCGAGAGAATGCAAAGGCCCACCACAACAACGACACCAACAAACCTAAGGGCGGGAAAAGCCAAAAGGGCAGTGTCAAGACCCAGCCCAACATAAACAGCACGCTCACCCAGAGCGCGTTCCACAGGCTCACGACAAACGCATGCTGGCCGGCTAGCGCAAGCTGACTGTAATGATGGTGGGAAACATGCCGCACCACAATGGGCATCACAAACACGGCTGCAACGGCCAAGCCGAGAATGCCCGTCAAGGGCAGCAACACCGCAGCCACCAACAAGGGCAACAACCACGCTTTAATCGCCGCAAGCGAGAACAACCCCATGGACTGTAGCCACTGGGCCGCAACCAGCAAGGGGGTCGTCGCACTCAGTTGCTGATCAAGCCAGTCGGTCAAGGGGCCCAGCGCAACAAACAACACCAGCAGCGCCCCCACCATCATTAACAAAAACGGCAACAGCAAGGCGAACAACATCTTTGGATGGAGTTGCGACAGCAGGGCACGGCCAAACGCATCCCCAACCCCGCTGAGTCCCGCCGAGCGGGGTCCATTCAAACCAGTACGGTCGGGCGTTGGCGTTGGAAGTTGCATGATGGACTTTGCGTGTGGAGTCAATTAAACCCGGCTATCATAGACAATCAAACTCCTTTCTGCATCGATGACATTACACCTACCCGGCGCCGCAGCGCTTGTCGAGCGGCTTAAAGAGCCACAACAGCGGCTAGCGCTGTGCTTTTGCGCAGCCTGGTGCGATGCGTGCAAAACCTATAAACCGAAGCTCGAGGTACTCGCTTCGCAGCACCCCGACATCTGCTTTGTCTGGATAGACATTGAAGACCACCCCGATTTATTGGGGAACGAAGATGTTGAAAATTTTCCGACTGTCGGCATTATCGAAGGTGGCAGCGTGCGTTTTATGGGTACACTTTTGCCGCACATCGAACACCTTGAGCGTTTACTGGAAGCGATGCACGCGCCCGGAAATGCGCAGGCATGCGGGCTGCCAGACGATCTACTGCGCTTATTGACGCATGCCTGACGCAAGCAGGCCACGCTTTGCAGAGAAGTTATAGCTTTTTGATTGCTCCGCCGAGCAACAAACCAACGGGGCGTTTTCCGAGCAACGCTGGTTTCTTTGTTGTCGGCGCAGGCGCCTGCGCCGCAGCGGCAACCGCAGCGGCAGAGGGCTCATAGGGCTTAAGAAAAAACTCATCAACCGGCTTGACCGGTGCACTGTAGCGGCTAGGGCGCGCGCCTCGCGCGCTGGCGCGATCGCCCTGCCGATCAGCACTGCTGCTGCGACCTTCGGGACGCGATCCACGCTCTGAGCGCTCTGGGCGCTCAGAAGCGCGTGCGATCAACTCACCAGGAATTTGCAAGGTCCCACGTGTGACCGACGCCTTGATGAGTTTTTCAATATCGAACAAGTATTTTTCTTCGGAGGGCGAGAATAAGGAAATCGCCTCACCCTTCGCGCCGGCACGCCCTGTACGCCCAATACGATGAACATAGTCTTCGGCGCTATGCGGCAGGTCGTAATTGATGACACAAGGCACACCCGCGACATCTAGGCCTCGGGCCGCGACATCGGTTGCGACGAGCACTTCTAGCTCGCCCGCTTTGAATGCCTCAAGGGCTTTCATGCGATCGCCCTGTGACTTATCACCGTGGATCGACTCAGCGCGCACGCCGTCGAGCTCAAGCTGGCGTGCCAGGCGGCCCGTGCCAATTTTTGTATTAGAAAATACGATGACTTGCTTTAGGCCACGAGATTTGACGAGATGCACCACTGCGGCGCGTTTCGCGTCACCCGACATGCCGTACGCGATCTGCGTGACCGTGTCAGCCGTGGCGTTTCGTTGAGCGACTTCGAGTTCGACAGGGCTATTGAGGTATGTACGAGCAAGCTTGCGAATTTCGTTACTAAACGTCGCCGAAAACAACAATGTTTGGCGCTGACCAGGCAACAAACGAATGATGCGTTCAAGGTCAGGCAAGAAACCCATGTCTAGCATGCGATCGGCCTCATCCAAGACCAAAATACCCACCTGACCGAGGTTCACATTACGCTGCTCGACATGGTCAAGCAATCGTCCCGGCGTTGCAATCAAGACTTCGCAGCCGTTACGCAACGCCTCTTTTTGTGGTCCGATATCCACACCACCAAATACAACGGTGGAGCGCAGTGTCGTTTGTTTGCCGTAACGTTTAACACTTTCAGCGACCTGATCGGCGAGCTCTCGTGTTGGGGTCAAAATTAATGCCCGCACTGGATGTCGGGCGGGAGACGCACTCGAGTTCGCGTGTTGCATCAGGCGATGCAGAATCGGCAGCGTGAACGCAGCTGTCTTACCTGTTCCCGTTTGCGCGGCACCCATGACATCGTTGCCCGCCATGACCGAAGGCAAGGCCTGCGCCTGAATCGGGGTGGGTGTGATGTATCCGGTATCCGATACCGCCTGCAATAGGGCAGGATGCAAGCCAATCTCGGCAAACGTAGAGATCG
>CAMBPA010000117.1 GCA_945869355.1 Bordetella parapertussis | reverse complement strand
GAGCCAAAGTCTTGAGCAAGACGGAAACTCTTTGCAGTAACTTCGGTGATCGGCCCGGCCAGATACATCATTGCATCAATCACGTGCACGCCTCGACCTGTCATTCCGCCTGCAGGCGACTCATCTCCGGCATGGCGCCAGTGTCCTTTGGGGAACCGGTAGGCACTAGGCCCACAGAAGTTACCTTCAATATGCAGCACCCTGCCCAATCGGCCATCTTCGATCATGCGCCTGACTTCTTGCAAGGCTGGCTGAAACCTCCAGTTATATCCAACACCCAACACGATATTGTTTTCTTGTGCCGCCTTAGCCGCCGCCAAGGCACTCGCGCTATCAAGTGCTAAAGGCTTTTCACAAAACACATGCTTACCGGCACGGGCGGCTTGTTCGATTTGCGCGGTGTGCATCGAATGGGGTGTGGCCAACACAACAGCGTCGATCGTCGCGTCAGCGAGAATCTGCTCAAACGAGTCGACTAAAGCGATGCCGTGTTGCTTTGCAAAGTCTTCCGCTTTTGAGCGCGTACGCGTCGCACCTGCAACAAATGTGATGTCCTGGCTCTTGCCCTGCACGCTGCGTACAAGGTTTTGGCCCCAAGTACCCATCCCAATAATTGCTGCTCGAATCATGACACTTCCTTTGTTTCGGTAATAACTAGCGTTGTATTCAATGGCATCAAGGATGCTTGGCTAAAAACTTCATCAAATGATCGACGCACAAATCAGGGTAGCCGTCACAAATATTATGTGCAGCGGTGTCCACACGCACTATCTCTGAACCTTTGATGCGCTGATGCATATCGTCGTAAGCATTCGCGTGACCGATCGACTCTCTTCCGGCAGACACAATCAAGGTTGGACATTTGATGCCAACAAGCTCTTCCATAAAGTCGTGGGTACACATATGCAACACGAACCGTGCAATGAATGCTGGGTCGTTTGACCCGGCTTGCTCGATAAACCAGGCGACCAATTGCGGATCCGCATTTTCATCGAAGCGCTCGTAAATAGTATCCGCGAGGAATTTCTTCAAACCAATTTGCTGAATTTTTGGAATCCAAGTCGGTGCATGACTATTTTTTAGCCCGGGCGTTGCACCAAAAAGAGCGAGCGTTTTCACGCGCGCAGCGTGTTGTAGCGCAAACTGTTGCGCGACATAGCCCCCCGCTGAGTTCCCAACGATGTGTGCGCTTGAACAGCCAATCAAATCCATGAGCTCGGCCACATCAGACACGAGATGATTGAGTGAAAAATCATCCGTCGCCGCAGGTGCCGCCGAGGCACCATGCCCTCTGAGGTCAAGACGTACGACGCGGTACGCCGCACTCAGACGTGGCATCCAGCTAAACCAGCGCCTTGAATTCCCCATGGCTGCGTGAAGCAAGACGACCGTCTCAGGCTTCGTCCAAGGACGCGTGAAGTCGTCGATGTAGTACTCAAGCTCTAGCCCATCTTTTGTTTTCAAGCGCATTGCATCATTCCAAAACGTGTTCAATTAATGTTGATATTTGCAGCTGAAATAATCTTCTTCCACTTCGCAATTTCGTCACTGATCAACTTCCTCGCCTGCACGGGGCTGCCACCAGCGACCGTATACCCTAGGTCGTCCACACGCTTCTGTATTGCAGGGTCTTTCATTGCTTGATTGAACGCCTCGTTTATTTTTTTAATCACATCGGCTGGCATTCCTACCGGTCCAAGAACAGTCCACTGCGAACTGCTATCCACACCGGCCAAGCCGGCCTGATCAAACGTTGGCACATTGGGGACTGCAGCGTTACGCGCACTCCCAGTGATCGCCAACGCCTTAAGACGTCCTGCTTCCATCGGAGCCCGTGCAGAGCTAATTCCAGTGAAGGTCAAAGGTACGGTCCCGGCCATCACCGCAGAAAGTGCCTCACCGGTCCCTTTATAGGGCACATGCGCGATATTCACGCCAGCGACCATATTGAATAACTCGCCGGCCAAGTGCGTCGAAGCACCGTTTCCGCCTGAACCGTAAAACAAACCACCAGGCTTTTGCTTAGCTAGCGCAATAAGCTCTTGCAAATTATTTGCAGGCAGCGAAGGATGGGCAACCAGAATGACCGGACCGGAAGCTAAATGAATAATTGGTGCGAGATCTTTTTCGGTCTCGTAAGGCAATTTACGCAACCCTGGATTCACAACAATCGAAGAGTCCACCGCCAACAGTGTGTAACCATCGGGCGCCGCTTGCGCAACAAGCTGCGTGCCAATGATGCTTGAACCACCGGGCTTGTTATCCACCACCACAGGTTGGCCCAAAATCTCAGTGAGTTTCGGCACCATAATTCGAACCAAAATGTCTGTCCCTCCACCGGGTGCAAACGGAATCACGATACGAATAGGCTTCGTGGGCCAAGTTTGGGCCGATGCCGACAAACCGAACGCGCTAAAAATTAAAACAAGCGCACTGATCAACCACTTGAATGAATTCTTCATTTTTGCTCCTAAGTTTTCTATCTTCTTTTTTGTAACCTGTAGGGTAACGAACATACTGGAGTTTTACTAGTTATATGACGTACGACGGGAGCGAGACCATTCGCCCTTCAGTCGACAGTTCCTAAACATAATTTACAAGTTGAATGACGTTGATCTCCAAGGCGGAGTGATAGACTTCAACCAAGCAGGAGACCCAAGATGACAAAAATTATTGATGCCCAAGTACATGCCTACGAACACGACCACCCCGGTCGACCCTGGGCTGCCGTACTCCACGGACCAGCCTCCGTAACCGGCGACGCGATGGTTGCTGCGATGGACGCGGTTGGCGTGGACGCCGCGATTCTCGTTTCTGTTTTTACGATGTATCGCTTTGATTCAAGCTACGCTGAGCAGGTGTATCGCGCGCATCCGACGCGGTTTCGACTCATCAAGCCGGTTGACCCGACTGATCCCAGTGTCAATGAAACGATTGACCAATGGGTCAAGACGCCTGGCACGGTCGCCATCCGCATCATGCTCAACAGAGGTGTATCGGAAGACGCTGCCGACCCTGGGATCAATCGGGTTCTAGCCGCCGCTGCACGGCACAATATCCCTGTGAACCTGTTGTGCTGGGGCCGACTGGATCAAGTCAAGCAATTAGCGGCACGCAACCCGGACACCCGAATCGTTGTAGATCACTTAGGGCTTGAACAGCCTTATGAGCCGCCACCGCTTACACAACCTTTTGGCGAAATCGAAAAGGTCTTGGCCTTGGCACAACACCCCAATGTGGTGATCAAGATCACAGGCGCCTGCACGTTATCTCAAAAAGCCTATCCCTATCCAGACATCTGGGATCCCCTTGCACGCATCTTCGACGCCTATGGCATGGAGCGTTGCCTGTGGGGCACTGACTGGACGCGTGCCGTAGAGGTGTTAACGTACCAACAAGGCGTGGACGCTTTCAAAGTGACCGATCGCTTAACGCACACAGAGCGTGAGGCACTGATGGGCGGAAACGTACAAAAAATTTATCGCTGTCACTTCTGATCAAAAAAATGAAAAACAGACTGAGTTTATTGGCGTATGCCTTCACCCTCATCGCAGGCTTGCTGTTGCCCTTGTGCACAAACGCCCAAGAGTTTCCGAAAGTCATCAAACTGGTCGTACCGTTTGCACCGGGCGCAAGCAACGACTTGTTCGCCAGAGCGCTTGCACAGCGCTTGAGCGCAAAGCTCGACTTCACAATGATTGTGGAAAACAAGGCTGGTGCAGGCGGCGTGATTGGCGCAGACTTCGTCAGCAAGGCTGCCCCCGATGGCACGACGCTGCTGTTTACCTCAAACGCTTTGACTACGACAGCAGCCGTGCAGCGAAAGCTGCCCTACGATCCGTTGACGGATCTCGCCCCTGTCGCCATGGTGGCAAAAAGCGGGTTGATTTTGTTGGTACGCACCGACGGCCCCTACGGCAATACCGCTGAACTGCTGCAGGCAATGCGTGACCCAAAAAACAAAATGGCCTACGGCTCCTCGGGCGTCGGGTCGGTCAATCATGTCAGTACAGAATTGCTCAATTCAATGGCCGGCACGTCGGCTCTGCATCTGCCATACAAAGGTTTAAGCCTGGCACTGATTGATATGATCGGCGGGCGCGTCGATTTCATCATTACGACGGTGGCTTCATCGGGCAGTCAACTGCGTGCCGGTAAGGTCAAAGCGCTCTCCGTCACCTCCGCAGAACGCAGCCCCTTCAATCCAGAGCTCGCGCCGATGGCAGATCTCGTGCCCGGTTATAGCAGCGAGATTTGGTGGGGCGTCTTTGCGCCCGCCAATACGCCGAAAGCGTTGGTGGAGCGGCTCAACACCGAGATTCGCAACGTGACCGCAGAGCCAGAGATGCAAAAGCTGTTTGCACAAGAGGCTGCGCTCGCCACCACACTAAGTTCCTCTGAATTCGGACGCCGCATTCAAGACGAGATTGCGCTATGGAAAAAAGTAGTGCGAGAGCGTAATATTCAACCAGAATAAATCGGAGATAGCCCATGCTCACTAAAACTAGCCAAAGCGCCTTACCCCATCGACAAGTTTCAAAGTCCCCCACAAATGGCGCACCGAGGTGGCGGACCGACTACTTTAGTACAGTGGGTGGAGGTAAGGTCACTTCCGATCCACAGGCTTTCTTAGTTGAAATGCCCGTGCACGATCAGATCCTTCCACACTTCCATGTCGTCGATCAGTTTCAAGTTTTTGTTTCAGGCACAGGAAAAGTAGGTCGCTCTGACGTTCTGTTGCCTTTGACGATTCACTATGCTGATCGCTTCACCGGCTACGGTCCGATCGATGCGGGCCCACAAGGGTATTCATATTTCACACTGCGCGCACAAACCGACTCTGGGCCCGTCTATCTGCACCAACCGGGCTACCGTGAAAAGCTACAACCTTCACAAAAGAGACATTTTTCAGCAAACGCAGTCATCAGCACCGAGGCTGTCTTAGCCAATCGCGAGCAGGTCACGATTGAAGATGTCAGTGAAAAAACTGCTGAATATGACGACGGCGTCGATGCGAAACTCATTCGCGCTGGTGCAAATATGGCGATCACTGGTCAAGACCCTAAACAATCAGGTGGCCAATACTTCCTGGTGGTGAACGGAAGCCTCATTCACCAAGATCAGCACCTTGCGAAATGGTCAGTACTGTTTGTCAATGCAACCGATCCCACTCTGTCCGCCAAAAGCGGCCCAGAGGGATGCGAAATGTTGATGCTGCAGTTTGGTCGGGGCTAGCGCGCTGTAAAAAGCCTCTAGAGAAGCTTGCCCGGATTCATTAACTGGTTCGGGTCAAGCGCGCGCTTGATGGCAATCATCAAATCCATTTCGACTGTGGACTTATAGCGCCGCAATTCGTCGCGGCGCAATGTCCCAACGCCATGCTCGGCGCTGATACTCCCATTGAACTGCGCAACAAGATCGTGAATACGTTTATTCAAGCCCGTCGTTTTTTCTTTGTAGTCCTCAGGCGCAA
>CAMBPA010000116.1 GCA_945869355.1 Bordetella parapertussis | reverse complement strand
ATCGAACTTGCGTTGAAAGATCCCACCGTTATCTCGGCGATCGAAAAAACCGGTTTGACGTATGCCAACCTCAAGCAACAGGACTACCAAAAGTTTCTGGATGCAGAAGAGGTGCGACTACGCCGCCTAATAAAAACCGAAGGCGCTGGCATTCAAGTTGAATAGTTATTAGATACTGACAAAATTAAACTGAGAAAAAAATGGAATTAGAAACACTAGAACTTACGATTGCAGATGGCATTGCAACGGTTATGCTCAATCGACCGCCACACAATGCTCAAAATGCACAGATGCGCGGTGAACTCATTCAAGTTTTTGATAGTTTCAATGATAACGACGACGTGAAGTGCGCGATCGTCACAGGTAAAGGCAAGATATTTTGTGCCGGGGCTGACTTAAATGAGCGTCCAAATCTTGGCGCGACACCTGGCGCATACTGGAAGCACAACCGATTGGTGCGCGAAGCCAGTAACTCAATCATCGAATGTAGCAAGCCTGTAATCGCTGCGGTCAATGGCCCAGCGATGGGTGCAGGCTTTGGTCTGATGAATAGTTGCGATATTTGGGTGGCGTCCAATACAGCATTCTTCTCCATGCCCGAAATCAATGTCGGACTGGCTGGCGGCACCGCGATGCTTCAAAGCGTATTTGGTAAGTCGCGAGCGCGCAGAATGTTCTTTACAGGCATGAAGGTCACGGCCGATGAGATGTACCGCCTAGGTTTGATCGAAGCAAGTTTGCCGCCTGACGAATTGATGCCGTATGTGATGGAAATCGCTACGGATATCGCAAGCAAGGCCCCAATCGCGTTGAGCTACGCAAAACAAGCAGCACAAGTGACAGCAGTGATGCCGCGTCGCGAAGGCTATCGATTCGAGCAAAACATGACTGTTGCGCTTGGAAAAACTGAAGATACGGCCGAAGCGCTCAGGGCCTTTAAAGAAAAACGTAAACCGGTCTATAAAGGCCGTTGATTCAGAGCGAAGTTGAGCCAAAGGTCGTGAAATGAGTGAGCAGATAGACTATCAAGCGTTCCGAAATGAAGTTGAGGCGTTTGTTCAAAAAAATTGTCCACAAGATATTCGGAATCTTGTCGCTGAAAATCGTAAGCTATCGCGAGAGCCTTGGAGTCGTTGGCAAAAAATATTACATCAACACGGCTGGGGTGCGCCAAACTGGCCCAAGGAGTTAGGCGGAACTGGCTGGAACCCGAAGCAACAGGCGATTTATGGTGAAGTCCTGGCAGAGAACGATTGCCCTGCTCAATACCACCACGGGCTTCGGCATATTGGTCCTGTCTTAATTGAGTTCGGGAGCCCCGAGCAGAAGAGCCGCTACTTACCAGGTATCTTGGATGGATCAGACTGGTGGTGCCAGGGCTATTCTGAACCCAACGCGGGCTCGGATCTGGCCTCACTTAAAACGCGCGGCGAGATTCGTGGCGACACCATCATTGTCAACGGACAAAAGACCTGGACCTCACACGCTCAGGAATCAGACCTGATGTATACGTTGGTTCGCACCTCAGAAGAGGCACGCAAACAAGACGGTATTAGTCTGCTGATCATTCCAATCAAGGCCCGAGGCATTACGGTAAGACCGATTCGTACGATTGATGGATGGCTCCATGTAAATGAAGTGTTTTTGGATAATGTCGAAGTGCCCTTATCTGATTGCATTGGCGACGTCGGCAGCGGTTGGAAGTATGGCAAGTTCTTGTTGGCGCGTGAGCGCTTGAATTCAGCTAACACTGCGCCTCTCTTTCAATATCTCAGTCGTACGCGTCATTTAATTGCCGAGAAGCTTGTTCAACCCAAGCATCGAGCACG
Source organism: Bordetella parapertussis (assembly GCA_945869355.1). Lineage (GTDB taxonomy): Bacteria > Pseudomonadota > Gammaproteobacteria > Burkholderiales > Burkholderiaceae_B > Zwartia > Zwartia parapertussis_F. The sequence goes on along the minus strand of CAMBPA010000116.1, from coordinate 3,679 downwards.
ACGAGCGGCGCTTGAGTTACGCCTGCTGAACGTGGAGGCAGAATTGCGCGGCATTCGCGAGCTCGGTCTTGAAGCCATCGAGGCGGTGATGAGTAAGACACCGATCACGACACAGCCTTCGGTGTTGAAGCTCACAAGTTCGCGCTTGTATCAGACCATCACTGAAATCGGTGCAGAGGTTGTTGGCCCAGAGTTTGCTGCTCGGATGCCGCTGCAAGAGGGCTCAGCTTTTGATGAGAATGAGCAAGCGACGCTCTGGATTCAGAACTACTTTTATTCTCGGGTTCGTACAATTTACGGCGGGAGTGACGAAGTGCAGAAAAACATGGTTGCTCGCGAACTGTTTGGACATTAAGCATCATGACATTTATCGTTAAGCCAATTTTTGAATCTGAGTTCTGCGATGCCGCACTCGTTTTTGCAAAAGATGCAGACTCGGATGCTGTTGCTGCGGCAGAACCGTCTGAGCGGGTTGATTGGCGTCGTGCCAAGTGGAGCGAGGCACTTGAACTCGGTTGGGCTGGGTGTCTGATACCCGAAGCTTTCGGTGGGCTGGGGGGTGCCGTCACTGATTTTTGTTCTTTGCTAGAAGGCGCTGCCCACTACGCGTTACCTTTGCCCGTTAGCTCGGGGATGGGATTGCCCGCAGTGCTGCTAGCCACACTGCAGTTTGCAGGTAAAGAGTCGTTACTAGCAGGGATGGCTGATGGTGCAGTTCGCATCCAGCCGGTTTGGCGTTCACTAGATCCGTATTGCAAACAGCTAGACGAGCAGACAAGCTTGTTCGCACAGCCGAATGCTGGAGGGTGGCAGGTTAATGGTCGAGTAGCGGGTGTGGAAGAGGTGCCAGCCGCCACGCACTATTTGATCGCCTGCGATGGGGTGTCGCCGGAAGTCACGCGCCCGCTACTGCTTCTGGTTCCTGCAGGATCAGATCAAGTCGAGTTTGCGCGCGAAATGCGAATCGATGGACGGCATACCGTCAGTTTGAAATTTTCTGGACGGTCTGTATCGGGTGCACAAGTTCTTGCACAGGGACAAGCTCTGGGTGAAGCGCTCGATCGTACGAATGCAATGGGTACGTTGTTTGTTTGCGTGGAAGCCGTGGCGTCCATGGGCTCCGTCTTGGAGCAGACGATCCGCTATTTGTCTGAGCGTAAACAGTTTGGTGTGACGCTCTCAAGTTTTCAAGTCTTGCGTCATTATGTCGCGGACGCCTATGTGAGATACGAGTGTTTCCGCGCTTTCGTTGCGGCGCAAGCTGAGTCGACGCGAAGCGGAACGGCGCCAGTCGATCGCGACATTTCACTATTGAAGCTGTATCTGTCCCAGGTTGGGCCAATTGTTGCGCACATGGTGATTCAGACGCATGGTGGCATGGGCATGACAGAAGAGCTTTGGGCGACGAGACTGAACAAGCGAATTTTGATGGCTAATTTTGAATTTGGCGATGGGCAGTATCAACGCGAACTTTTATCTAACTTTTCGCAGGATACCGAGCAACATGCATGATTTAGCCCTGCTGTTTAATCCTAGTTCGGTCGCTGTGATTGGTGCGTCGAGCGATCGCAATAAGCTAAGCGGACGTACGATTCATTTTCTAAAGACGTATGGCTTTAAGGGAAAGATCTTCCCGGTGAATCCAAGCTCCCCAGAAATCCAAGGTCTTCAAGCGTTTGCGTCAGTGAGCGCGATTCCTGAAGCTGTCGATCAAGCGATCATTATCGTTCCGTCTCAGCACGTTGAGGCAGCGATACGCGACTGCGCCAAGAAGGGCGTCAAAATCTTACTGGTGTTGAGCTCTGGATTTGGGGAAATCGGACCTGAGGGGCGTGTCGCGCAAGATCGCTTGTTAGCAATTGCCCGTGAGGCGGGTATGCGAATGATCGGGCCAAACTCTCTGGGTGCATTGAGTCCTGCCAATGGTGTGTTTTGCACCTTTTCAAGTTCGTTCGCCCGAGGGGTAGCGCCAGCAGCAGGGCAGGTGGCGTTTGTGACGCAAAGCGGTGCATTTGGGTCGTGTGCGTATGTCATGGCCGACTTGCGCGGAGTGGGTATGAGCCGTGCTCTGGCAACCGGCAATGAAGCCGATGTCGATGTCGCGCTGTGTATTGATTACCTTGCTGAGGATCCAAGTACCAAAGTCATTTGCGCATCCCTTGAAAGTTGTAAAAATGGTGATCTGCTGCGACAAGCGATTCGTAAGGCGACGCAAGCTGGCAAAGCGGTTGTCATTATGAAGGTGGGTGCGTCTGAGGTAGGCTCTGTGGCGGCAGCGACGCATACGGGTTCACTTGCGGGGGATGACCGCGTATACGACACGATTTTTAGTGAGGCCGGTGCATGGCGAGCGCGCTCAATTGAAGAGATGATTGATATTGCGTACCTGATTGCGACCTCTGGTGTTTCTATCAATGATCGTGTTTCGCTCGTGACAGTTTCCGGTGGAATTGGTGTGTTGATGGCGGATGATGCTGCGCGCTTTGGACTGGACTTGGCCCCCTTTAGCCAACCCTTGTTAAGTGAGCTCGCGGAAATCCTGCCTTATGGCACAGGCCGTAATCCTTACGATACGACTGCACAGGTTGCGACCAACCACGCGGCGACGGTTCAGGTTGGGGATTGCATTTTGCGACACACCGCTGGCGACGCGCTCTTGTTGTATTTAGCGAATAATGCACTCGCACCCGAGGTATTTAAAAATACGCAGGCAGCATTGATTGAGTTGAAGACAAAAAACCCCTCTCGCATGATCATGGTGATCATGCCGAGCGAGGCGGGTGTGCGTCGCGCGCTCGAGCAGGTGGGCATCCCCGTATTTGAAGATCCGACACGTGCAATCGCGGCGCTCGCGGCCATGCGAGAAATCGGACGAAGAAGCGAAAGTTTGCGACAGGTATTGCCTGTATTGGCGTCCCGAGATCTTTCTGCGCCCGTGGCGAGTGAGGCGCAGGCAAAATCCTTTCTACAGCAGCCTGGTGTAAGCATCACGCGCGAAGAGGTATGCGCGTCGGTTGAGCGCGCGGTGGTGGTCGCAGCAGCGATCGGCTATCCGGTGGTGGCGAAGATCGCTTCCCCCGATATTGCGCACAAAACGGAAATCGGTGGCGTCATTTTAAATATTCAGACCGAGTCCGCGCTGCGTGATGCGTTTGCCTTGCTCCTGCAACGGGCGCGGGCGGCTTATCCCAGTGCGCAAATCGACGGCGTCTTGGTCGCCACGATGTTGACGCGCGGCGTTGAGACCTTGATTGGAGTCAATCGCGACCCAGTCTTTGGTCCGATGATCATGTTCGGGATGGGTGGAGTGATGGTTGAACTCTACAAGGATGTCGCGATGGCGTCTGCACCCTTGGACCGCGCGTCGGCCGCAAAACTGGTGGCCTCGGTGAAAGGCTCGGTCCTGCTCGACGGGTTTCGTGGTGGACCACAATATGATCGCGCAGCACTGATTGATGCGCTATGTCGTATTTCAGAGTTGGCAGTGCAGTATCCACAGATCACGAGTATGGACGTCAACCCCGTGCTGGTGATGGAATCTGGTGCGGTGGCGCTCGACGCGGTGATTGCTAGGTCGTGAGGCTTGTTGGAGGGGCTTGGAGACTCCGCAGAGCTGAGCTACTATTCATGCCATTCTGATAATTGTTCTATACGCTCTCAGTAAAGTCAGGTGAGACAA
>CAMBPA010000115.1 GCA_945869355.1 Bordetella parapertussis | reverse complement strand
GGATCTTGGTCAGATGCCCACTCGTCCAAAATAATAATAGGACGTCTCTCAAGTATCGACACAATTAAGGCGATTCGTTTCTTTTGCCCTGTCGATAAATTTAAGTCAGTGAAAGCGTGGCTGGCAAAGTTGACACGCTCTGGGAGCTCTAGTTTCTTTAGCCAACCGTCCACCTCTTCGTCGGAAATTTCGTAATTCCCGTAGAGCTTTTTAAACAAATAAAAATCACTAAAAATAGCAGAAAATAAATCTCTGTAAGCCTGAGACTGTGCGCCATTTACTTCAACACCGTTGAGTAATAAGCGACCAGAGTCCGGCGCAATTAATCCTGTCAAAATCCTAATAAAGGAAGTTTTCCCAGAACCATTACCACCTCGAATGAAATAAACCTTTCCGGCCTCAAAATCGCAACTAATAGGCCCCAAGATGAACGGGGTCGTCCCAGCTTTGCTATCGAAACGATAGGTGACGTTTTCAACGGAAATTTTATGTACGACTTGCTCCACATAGTCGTCGCGTGGGGCTGGGGGGCGTTTAATTTCTTCCAGCTGCCGCATGAAGCGATTAACCTCCTCTGCCGCAGTATTCGCTTGGGAGAGCAACGGTAGAGCACTGATTATCCCAGTCAATGAACCTGCAATGAATAGTACGGTTGTCGAAACAGCCACAACACTGCTGTGAAACCCCGAAGAAATCGATGGAATAATGAAAATGGTCATGCCCACCAAGGCGTATATCATGACCTGGATCGAGGTGAAACTGTTCGACAAATAGATAAAGGTCTGGGCCTTCACATCCGCCACATGTCGCGAACTCGTAATGATGTCATTACTGATATCAAACGCGCGCGCCGAATTCATCTTAATTTCTTTGAAGCCGGATAAAAAATCGGAAATCTGCGCACTAGCCTGCCCCTCCTCAGCCCAAGCACCTTGCAATTTATCATGCATGGCCGTGAAGGTTCCTGAGAAATACAAAATGACAACAAAGCCAAACACCAGAGTGAGCAGTCCAGCGATTATGGACAGATAACACAAGTAGGCAATCGCAAACACCAACATTGCAGCAGCCTGAAGGGTCGGCACAAACATCGTTGCACCTTGACTGATCGTCAACGTGTCACGGCTTAAGATCGTCAGGATATGGGGAATACCAATTTTTTCTAAGGTCAGTAAATCAGTCTTTAACACTTCGCCCATGATGCGCATTCTGATTCGATGCACCAGCATCTGTGTCGCAGAGATACTTTCCTTGTTATTGATACGCACCAAAATGGTGTAACAAATTAACAGTGGGATGAATAACGCAAACGCCCAGACGGGCATCTCTTGAGCCGCCACTCTTGCAGCGGAATAGTTCACCAGCGCAATCAACGCCGTACTACATAGCCCAGCCAGCCCTGCCACATAAAGGATGCGGGCAAGACTTAACCCGCCGTATTGCTGCACGAGTTTGATTAACTCTGATGCCTGATTAACATTACGCATCTGTGCGATCCATTCGATCCGAATTTAAGCCGGCATCACTCACACGGAGGTTACTGAGACATTGACGGTGTCTGTTGCGGTATTTTTCTTTAAAAACATTTTTTTTGCCGTGTTGACTTGCTCTTGATAAGCAGCCCTAAGTGACTCAACCGACATTGCCACAAGGGTGCCATTAGACTCAAAGTGCCGAACAAACAATGTACCAATCGCATAGGTAGTCGCGTACGACATCGCTGGCTGTGTGACGGCAGCCAGCGCAGTCCCAACCACTGGCACATTTTTAATGAGAGAGACCGACAATGACGCCGATGCCACAGTCGTTACGCCCCCCCCACTCAATCCGGACAGAATCGCGCGAACCTTGCGTTGTTCAAACGGAATATCGTAGACTTTGCACAAGTCATAAATCATCTTGATCTGCACGCCAGAAATGGTGACGACATCGAGTAATGGCACGGGAATAAACCCAGCAACCGTTGCCCATTGTGACCAATTCTGAACAGTTTGATCAGCCAATAAGCGCCGAAAATCTTTAGCCACTAAGGGATTGGCTAACACCACATCCGCACCAACCGAACCCTCTAAGTCAAACTGCTTAAGCGCAGCGTCGCCGTGTCCATCCGCGCCCGATGCTTTTGATTTCGCCATAACCGTCACCTTTTCAATAAAACCAGAAAATACAATCAATGTAGAATTTAAGGAACGTTAAATCAACGTCCGAGTTTAACTGCCATACGTCTCAAATGACTCAGTCCGCGCAGATCTAACGCTACGTACCTGTGCTGACCAGAAGTCTGTCGCGCTAAAAATATAGAATGCTTTCGAACACTCAAGATCGAAGCCGCAGCAAATCCCAAAGGACCTCCTACCGCAAAGCCAGCGAGCGCGAGCGAGAAAAAACCAGCTCGTGGTGGATCGATCGGTCCTTGGAGCTGCATCAACGACACAAAATCACCGCTCGACTCATAGAATCCCACGACATCTGGCACCGGACCTGCCACGATGTCGCAGACGCTCAATACTTGGCCATCCCTGACCTGAGCAACGGGGCTCGACCGAGCCCACTTTTGGCCTGATGCGCTGCCACCGTTGTTTCCTCGGTAATCGGGCTTAGCGGACGCGCTGGACGAAACGTCGTCTTGATTATGCGCAGTCGCTGCCTTTCGTGCGGGCTTCTCGACAGGCGCGGGCGCAGCGACCTTTCTCGTCGGTTTTCCAAGACGTTCTGGCGTCGCTGCTTTAGCGGGACGCTTCACAGGCTCTTTGGGTACGCTGGATTTCGCAGGCTTGGGCTCAACCGACTTACGAGTAGACTTAACCGGAGTAGCCTTAACTGGAGTGGCCTTAACTGACTTCTGAGCCTTTGCGTCGCGGACAACTTTCTTCACGGAATCTTTGGTGTTTGCTTTACGGCTCCGCGCGGCCGACGCGCTCGTTTTGGGCACCCCTGGCAGAACGCTCTTACGCTTGTGAGACTGCGCTGGGCTCCTATCGAGCGGGTTAATACTCACTGTCTTCTTTATCCGGGTCGTGGCCATATTTTTTCTCTATCGTTGAGCGATTTCGTTTGCGAGTGCGCGGTAATCAACCGAAGCTGCACAAGAGGCATCATATTCAAGCACAGGCATACCATATGAAGGTGCTTCCGCTAACCGAATATTTTCCCGAATCAATGTCTGCAGAACCTGAGACCCAAAACGCTCAGTTAACAGTTCCAGTACATCTTTTGAGTGCCTAGTCCGAGCGTCGACGCGAGAGGCTAAAAATCCAAGAATTTTTAAATCAGGATTCAATACTTCTTGAATTTCATCGACGAATAACATTAGCTGCGCAACCCCCGACAACGTTAAAACGTGTGTCGTAACAGGAATAAGAACTTCTTTGACTGCGACGAGCGCATTTAAGGTCACAACACCCAGTGTGGGGGGCGTATCGATCAAAATGTAATCCCAGTGGGTGCTATCAAGCTTCGCCAATCTGCGCTTTAAAATCGAATCAATCGCCAACTTCCCGCCCAGCGCCTTTTCGACATTAGCCAAATCTTGACTCGCTGCGATCACGCCTATGTTCGGTGTAGCGCAGGGGCCAATCAACTTTTCAACAGACGTACTTTCAGTCAATAATTTGAAAGCGCCGTCTAATGGCTCTCCTGCCTGCAACCACTGGCTAGCGTTCGCTTGCGGATCTAGGTCGATCACCAGCACCCGCCGCCCCATCTCTGCAAGCGCGGCAGCTAAATTCACGACAGTGGTTGTCTTCGCACAGCCACCTTTCTGATTCGCAACCGCGATTGTTCGCATGGGAAAACCCTAAGAAAAATGCTCTCTATTTGGCCACGGCATCCATGGCTTTGCGCAAGCTGGCAGGACGCATATCTGTCCAATGCTGATCAATGTACTGCGTGACCTCATCTTTGGAACCCGCAAAGCCTTTTTCGTACCACCCAGCCGGTACCGCTTTTTGCTCAGGCCAAATTGAGTATTGTTCTTCGTCGTTGATGATGACTTTAAATCGATCGCCGTCAATCGTATAAGCGTCCACGCGGACCGTTGCTTTTTCTACCATGATTGATCACTTTTGTTAAAAAGACTAAGTTGACTAAAAATATGTGTGGTCACAATGCCTTGCGCGCATCAGGCCTCTGCCAAACTAATCAGCAAGCACCCATAACTCTACACTGAGTCAGCTTTGCTGTGCTCGCAAAACCTCATGCTTGGCCGCAGCAGGTGCGTCTGAGAACCGCCCACCACCCCGACAAAAGACATGCGTTCCAGGCTAACCAGGGAGCCTTGGCCCCCTTTGTTTAAAGGTTAAATCTTGTCTGCAAGCACTGTTAGCAGTCGTTTCGCCGTATCGCTTTCGTCTCGCAGGCCCTTCTCGTTCAATACGGTCACCTCAGTATCATTCCCACGAGCAACTAAATGAATCCGATAGGTGGGTGCCTTGCCCGGATCTTTCGCCCCAAACAAGCGGCTAAGGAAATTAGGATCTTCGCGTTTAAAGCCTGTATCACTATCCACGTAACGAACGTAATAGTCACCCGCCGAGCGGTCGCGATCATCCACCGCGAAACCACCTGAGTCTAGCGCCACACCAACCCGCCGCCAAGCACGATCAAAACTTTCGCTAATAATCAGTACCGACTTATCTGTTGTTGGGGTCACAACCTTAGGGCCTTGGGGATTCGCTGCGGCCTGCGCCATCTTCTTGCGAGCGCCGTCGACATCCTCACCCATGAATACCATCAAGCGTGCGAGCATCGCTGCATTGAGACCTGGATCTTCTTTCCCGCGCATCCATCGGATCTCCGTACCGTCCGACGCAGTCGCCATCTCGTCCATATGCTGATGCGAAATATAAACCTCGGTACGTGTGCCCGCGCGCTCTATCCGCGTACGGAACTTGTCACGCGTGCCGCTATCCCACAAACCTCGCAACGCCGCACCTAGCGCCTGACGAATCCAGCTTTCGGGAATTTTGGCGCGGTTCTCAGCCCAGTTTGTGACGAGCAGACCCGCCTTCGGATCCGTTACATCCAATGTGAATCCGTTTTCACTCCAGAAATCAGCAGCGAGCGAAAAAACTTTATCCGCCGGCAGATCGACCGACAACCAACGCAAATCACCGTCACGCATGACGCGCATGTCATTGCGCGTGGGCAGCACCGCTGACTGCGACGCGCTCGCACCCTTGACCGCAGCCTGTTGTCCAGCTTGCTGAAACTGATTGAAGGTCGTGGAGCCACCGGCAGGCGCGCGATAACGAGGATCGCTCGCCGCTTGCGTCATATCCGGGGGGATACTCAGCGGATCGGCCATCACTACGCTTTTGTAGTCAACGGAGTTATCGCCATCCAGCACGGAGCGCATTTGGGCACAACCGCTCATTACCACGAGCCCTAGCAGGGCCGTCACTTTAAGAAATTTCACGTTGAAGCCTTGGGTTTTCATCTTAGAGCAATCCTGCCTGGACCATCGCGGCCCGCAGTGGTGCATGAAACTGCGCACTCAGTTCAACTAAC
>CAMBPA010000114.1 GCA_945869355.1 Bordetella parapertussis | reverse complement strand
CATTGTCGCTCGTGCCACTTTTGCCTAAGGGCTTTGTGCCTCCTGCGGATCGCGGACAAACAATGGTTAACATTGAACGGGCTCCGGGAAGCACGCTTGAAGATACCTTCCGTGCAGCCGAGCGTGTACGCCAAAAGCTCGAGACAATGCCCGACGTCAAGCGTATTTTTAGTTCGGTGGGTGCGGGTGTCTCGGGCGATGCCTTTGCGAGAGGCTCAGCGGCAGAGGTGCGTAAGGCGACCCTGACTGTGCAATTGACACATCGCTCGGATCGTAAAAAAAATCAACAGGAAATTGAAGGTGATATTCGCGAGCTACTTGGTCGAGAGCCGGGTGTCCGTATTACGGTAGGGCCGCAAGATGCTGGCAGCAAAATGCAAATCGTCCTACAAAGTGAAGACGCTTATGCGTTGAACAAAGCAGCGCAAGCAGTTGAGCGTGACTTACGAACTCTCAAGGGAATCGGCTCGGTGACCTCGTCCGCCAGCCTGGTGCGGCCTGAGCTGATCGTACGACCAAACTTCGCGCGCGCAGCAGACTTGGGCGTCACTGCTCAGAGCATTGCCGAAACCTTGCGCGTGGCGACGAGCGGTGACTACGAAATTGGTCTGGCTAAATTGAATCTATCCGAAAGGCAGATCCCTATTCGTGTCAAGCTGCCGGACTCGGTCCGTGCGGATATCTCAGCCCTAGAGCGCTTGACCGTTCCGGGTCGCTATGGTCCAACCTTGCTGGGTAATGTCGTGACCTTTTCGATGGATAGCGGACCTGCGCAAATCGATCGCCTAAACCGCAGTCGAAATGTCGTGCTGGATGTGGAGCTGGGAGGGCGACCTTTGGGCGAAGTTTTTGCGGACGCGATAGCCTTGCCGAGCTTGATGAATTTACCCGCAGGCGTCACGCGAGCTGAGCTGGGGGATACAAAAGAGATGCAAGCATTGTTTGCCAGCTTCGGACTTGCCATGGCGATTGGATTACTTTGTATTTATATGATTTTGGTTCTGCTGTTTCACGACTTTCTGCAGCCGATTACGATTTTGGGGGCATTACCTCTGTCAATTGGTGGTGCCTTTGTGGCACTGCTCGCGACCGACATGAGTTTCTCTATGCCATCGCTCATAGGGTTGCTGATGCTGATGGGGGTCGTCACCAAGAATTCGATCCTGTTGGTCGAATATGCGATCACGGCTCGCCGGCAAGGGCTAGAGCGTAATGCTGCGCTGATCGATGCCTGTCATAAACGTGCGAGGCCGATTGTGATGACTACGATCGCCATGACGGCAGGCATGCTCCCCATTGCGCTCGGCTGGGGCTCTGACCCAAGTTTTCGCGCGCCGATGTCGATTGCAGTGATCGGCGGTTTGATGACATCGACACTGCTGAGCTTGTTAGTCATCCCAGCGGTCTTTACCTATGTCGATGATGTAGAAACCTGGCTCGGGAAAATGCGCACACGCTTGCAAAAGGCTTAAGTGCGTCGCAGAGTAAAAAACGCAGGCCCCTGCGGCTGAAAATCGTTCCAATTCTTTCTGAGAGCAGTCAAGTTATAGACGGCGCCCAGCGGAATATAGGGGACGTGCTCCATCACTTGAATTTGTATGTCGCGACAGATAGCCTGACGCTCTTGTAGCGTGGCTGCAAAGAGCCAGTCTTGCCTGAGCTTCTCTAAGGTGTCGTTTGTGGGCCAACCAAACCAGCCGAGCTTTCCTGTACCGCGTATAGCTGGATTGCTTACGGGGTCTAAATTTCCCGTGCCAACCAGCGCGGTAAAGCCAATATTCCATCCGCCCTCTGCGGGACTGTTCTGATTATTACGGCGCTGAAGATAACTGCCCCAGTTCATCGCGCGCAATTCGGTTTTTAACCCTAATTGTTTGAACAGATCTTCGGTGACCAGAGCACAAGCGTGATAGGGCGCGGTATCGACTGGATCCAAAATGATAATGGGCTGTCCAGCATATCCTGAGTCTTTAATGAGCTTACGTGCTTGCGCGAGGTTCCGCTTGCCAGTCAATTTATCCATGCCAGCAGTTGAAGCCATCGGAGTGCCTGGCGCGAACACTCCGCACTTATCATTCCAGTACTCAGGGAAGTCTGCGCCATTGGCGGCCATCATGTAATCGGTTTGATTGATGACCGATAAGATTGCGCGACGCATAGCAGGGTTATTAAACGGCGCGTGCAGATGGTTAAATCTAAGTATAAAAATCGAAGGTAATGGGGCCTTGATGAGCGCAATCTGTTTGTTTTTGCGCAGTGTGGGGATGAATTCGTTGTCGATGACTTCAATACCGTCTACTTCATTGTTTTGTAGCGCCGCGACGGCGGTCGCGCGATCTGGGATGATTTGCCAACGTACTTCATCAATGTGAGCAATCTTGGGGCCTGCTGTATTGCTTGCCTGTCCTGAGGTGCGCGGACGATACTGCGCGGATTTTTGGTAGACGACCTGCGATCCTGAGACCCAGCGGTTAGGTAAGAATCGGAAGGGACCACTTCCGATGATCTCTTTGATTGCGATGTTGTCTGGCGTATTGGCCAAGCGCTCTGGCATGATTGATGCCGCGGCCGAGGCGAGGGTGACGCTCAACAGAGAAAAAGGGCGTATCAACTTAAACTCGAGCGAGCGGTCTGACGTTGCGCTAAGTGTATCTAGGCAAGAAAAAAGTGTTTGACCGATTAAATTTCTCGCACCGAAACGCTTGATACTGGCGACGGCATCTTGTGCACGTACCGGCGATCCGTCGTGAAACATCAGCCCCTCTCGTAACTGCAATGTCCAGCGTAAACCGTTTTGGTCAACGTGCTCGCTCTCTATCATCTGGGGCTGAGGCTGATACTGCGCATCGAGTCCGTACAGTGTGTCAAAGACCATCAAGGCATGCGTGGCTGTGATCGCTGCCGTGGTGTAGGACGGATCAAGTATTGAGAGGTCGTTGGCCGGAACCCAGCGAAATATCGTTGGGGCCGTCTGTGCGAATAAGGTTGCTGGTAACGTGGTTGCCCCCGCTGCCATGGCGGTATGGCAAATAAAGCGACGACGATCCATGAATCTTCCTGCAACTGTTTCTAGTGGCTGGGGCTCCAGACACCGTTTTGGTGGTGTGCACGCCCCTCTGATGCCAGTTTATCAAGATGTGCTTGAAGCGAGCGCATGGCCACTTTATGCAGACGTTGATCTGTGTCGGCGTAGGCGTGCTTGACAAGCTCTTCGAGCGGCAAGGGTTGGCTTGCCGCGCGCAAGGCCGCCAAGACCTTGTTCTCGCGTCCTATGCGATGAATGATGAGTCGATCAACGATTTCGTTCGCATTACTCATCAGAAAGCCGTGGCCGGGTGCTAGGTAATCGATTGAATACTTCGTGATGAGCTTGAGTGAGTCGAGATACTGCGCCATGTTGCCATCTGGCGGATTAATCACCACGGTCGAGCCCTGCATGATGTGGTCACCCGTAAAGAGCATGTGTTGCTCTTCGTGCAAGAAGCAGACTTGATTTGATGCGTGGCCGGGCGTATGGATCACTCTAAGCGTCACGCCAGCGATCTTTAATACTTCGTCATGCGCGACGACATGGTCAGGCGCAAAGGTCTGATCTTGATTCGGGTAGGCCGGCGCTGGTCGACCGTAAACTTGAGCACCCGTTTGCTCTTTGATGCGTGCGGCAGCTGGTGAATGATCGATGTGGGTGTGGGTACATAGAATCCATTTGATTGGACCGGCTGCGGCATTGAGAATATTTTGAATGTGCTCTTCAAGCAGAGGGCCAGGATCAATCACGGCAACGCCGGTCTGCGCGTCGCCAATCAGATAGGTGTTGGTTCCCGGGCCAGTCATCATTCCTGGATTCGAAGCCGTGACGCGCGTGATATGTGTGCCGATGGCAACGGGCTGTCCAGGCGCGATAAATGAGTGTGCGGACCCTTTATTGTCTGGATCAATCTTCCTTATTTCCGTGTAGGCGAAATCGCCGGGGATCAGAATATGTTGATCCCCGTTGCGTGCGGTGGCGGTGAAAGGAGCAATCAATGTTTTTGGCTTGGGCGTGCGCGCATAGTCGAGAAGTTCCTCGACCTTTTTGAAAGGCATCAGGCTTTCGAGTGTTCTGATCGTTGGGAACATCAGTTCGATCGTGCCAGCTTTGTTCATTTCGAGTGCTTCATCTGGGCGAACCCACACTTGCCCCACGGTCTCGTGATTATCCTGCTCCGCGATTTGTCCCTCTGGTGCTTGCGCAACGAAGAATCGGGTGTCATAGCGTTTAGGGCGCCCCGCCTGGGTAATCCAGTGACTGTAATACGCGATTCTGTCTGTCGCCGCTCTGAATTGCTCTGTTTTCAGAATGTCAGCGAAGATGAGTTTGTTCTGTGCCATCTCAAGCCTGAGCTTAGCCAGCCGCTCGGCGTCTTCGCCATGCAAGCGCACCAGGTCTTGTTCATTGCGATAACCAAGTAGCAAACCCGACTCTTCAAAACATTCTCTGATGGCCGCGATCCAGTAGGCTAAGCCGCCTTGCTCAATCCCTAGCAACTGACTAGCGCGCTGATCATCTAAGCCGACACATAGCGACGCGATCTCTGGATGGTGATCGGTGGGATCCACCGCACCACCGGGGAAAACATGCATGCCTGTCGCAAAGTCGACAGCAGTCGTACGCTGCATCATTAATACTTCTACGCCTTCGGTGCTGTTGCGAGCAAGAATAATCGTTGCTGCCGGACGCGGCTTTACGTGTGGTTGATTCATTACGTCTGTTGCTATTTCTTAGGCGCTGGCACAACGGCAGTGCCAATCATGGAGTCTCGCGATACAAGTGCTGCAAGCTGCACTTGCGTCATGCCATCGGTACCAGCGGGTCGGTTCGGCAAGACTAAAAATCGCAGGTCTGCTGTGCTGTCTGATACGCGTACTTCAACATCGTCAGGCAACACCGTACCAAATTCTGCCAACACCTTACGCGGTTCGTTGACGACCCGCGAGCGGTAGTCGAGCGACTTATACCAGGCGGGTGGAATACCCAATAACATCCGTGGGTAACACGAGCATAGTGTGCACACCACCACGTTGTGTACCTGCGGTGTGTTCTCAAGAACCACGAGATCTAACGGGGTCGTGATGTCCAGTTCAAACGATTCGTTAATCGCCTTGAGAGGATCAGCTATGAGTTTTTTCTTGAAGTCTGGCTCTGTCCATGCTTTAGCGACGATTTTTCCGCCAATCGCGGGCGTTAGACTGTCCTGATAGTCGATTTGTCGATGCAAGTCCTCAGCGCTAATGATGCCTTTCTCATCAAGCAACTCCCGTATGGCGGTTTGCAGGAGCACTTCGTATCTATCGTACCCATCATCGTCATCGGGTGCCGGCGGCGAGTGCGGATGGCTATGTGGCTTTCCGTGATCGTGATGATGGCCATCGTGATGGTCGTGGTCGTGGTGATGTGAACCGCTCATTTTGTTTCTCCGGCAATCGCTTCGATCCAGTGTTCGTAAATATCAGCAACAACCGTATCGTTTTTGCTGCCAGCATAGTTGGGCCACACATCTACTTGCTTGAATTTAACGCGATACAAAATCCGCATC
>CAMBPA010000113.1 GCA_945869355.1 Bordetella parapertussis | reverse complement strand
AAGCCGAGACGAGGAGCCCGCCATGGTCACTACCTGACTTGCTTGAGGTATGCGTCAGAGAACGCTTTCTGTACGCTAGCCATTTTGGAGTAATCAATCGCAACGGCACGCGCATAGTCGGCTGCAGGCAAGAATCTTGATTGCGCCTCGGCAGACATCGCCGATGCTCGGACAGGGCGCAAGAAAGCGTTTGCCCAAAGCGCTTGGCCAGCATCTGAGAGCACAAAATCTAAGACTCGCTTTCCATTTTCTGCGTTCGGGCCTTTGTTCACTAAACTCATCACATAGGGAACCACAACCGTACCCTCGGTGGGAATCACAAATTCAATATTGGCCTTATCCTTGTATTTGGCACGATACGCGTTGAAGTCATAGTCCAACAGAATGGCAATTTCACCGGAAAGCACGCGCGCATAGGACGTCTGCTTGGGAACGATTGGCTCATTCTTTTGCAAAGCATTGAAGTATTCGATGGCTGGACCAAAGTTATCCAAGTTACCGCCGCGCGCTTGATTCACCGCGACCGCGCCCACGTAACCCACAAAGGCTGAGGCTGGATCCAGATAACCCACGAGGCCCTTGTACTGCGGATGCAGCAGATCTGCCCAAGACTTCGGTACTGGCTTGCCTTTTAGCGCATCTTTGTTGACCATGAAGCCGAGCGTGCCAGAGTGAATCGTGAACCAGTTACCTGCAGGATCTTTCAAACCATCGGGGATTTGCTCCCAACCAGCCGGACGATAGCCTGTCACCACACCGTCTTTGGCTGCTTGAATACCGAACGTGACACCCAAATACGTCACATCGGCGACGGGGCTGTTCTTTTCAGCAACCAGCTGAGCAAGCGATTGCCCTGAGTTTTTGTTGTCAGGCGGAACAGTGATCCCAGTCTTCTCTTTGATCGCCTTTAACTGCGTTCCCCAGTCCGCCCACTCTGGCGGACAGTTGTAGCAGATTGCGGTTTGGGCACTGACCAATCCGCCTGTCAGCAGCGCAACCGCCGCCATGAAGCCTCGCAAGGCATTAAGTCGTGATCTAGACATAGAAACTCCCTTTACGTTTAAATGTAAATACATCCATCAGTTCGTACTACTGCCTTAGTCAATTTTGACGTTGGCACGCCGAATCACATCAGCCCATCGGGCTCTTTCTTCCTGGACAAGCGCTGCGAGATCCTTGCCCGTACTGGATCGAACCTCTGCGCCATTCTTGCTAAACACCGCCAAAACTTTCGGATCAAGCAAGGCTTGTGCAGTCCGACGCTCCAACAAACCAATCGTCGAAGGTGCTAGCCCCTTAGGGGCCATCAACCCATACCAGGACTCCACAACAAAGCCCTCTAGCCCTGCTTGAGCCATTGTTGGCACATCAGGCAGCGACACAATCGGTGAGGCACTCGTCACGGCCAGAGCATGTAGCTTTCCGGCGCTGACGTGCGGTAAAGCAAGAGGGATGTTTATAAAGGCGAAGTCAATTTGACCACCCAACAAGTCTGTCACAGCCTGCGTAGCGCTCTTGTAAGGTACATGAACCACATCAAGATTCGCCATCAACCTCAACAACTCGCCCGACAGGTGGTTGGAGGTGCCATTACCAAACGACGCATAGGAGCGCTTACCGGGCGCCATCCGTATGGCCTCAATCAGCTCCTTTAAGGTTTTCACCGGAAAACGTGGCCCTACCACAAGAACATTCGGCACCGCAGCGATCAAAGAAATCGGTGTGAAATCATCCTGAGCATTAAAAGGCAAGGACGGGTAGAGCAATGGATTAATAGCGTGGGTGCCCGTGGTCGCCATCAACAGCGTGTAGCCATCCGGCTTGGCCTTGGCAACATAGTCTGTCCCAAGATTACCGCCCGCACCAAGTCGGTTCTCGACGACAATCGTCTGTTCGAGCTCTTTAGCTATGCGTTCAGAGAACACACGCGTCAATATATCCACGCCGCCGCCGACCGCGAAAGGCACAACAATCTTGATAGGTTGAGAGGGGTACGTTTGAGCGATGGCCACCTGTAACGAGGCCACGCACATTACGACTGAGGCCAGGGCCTGGGCCAGGAAAGAGGAAAAGGACACTGCGCCACCGTTTAAAAAAAAACAATGTACGCAGATTAAGATACCAAGATCACAATGCCATGACGTTTTCATGGCATTTTGATTACACGGTCCGTTACTGCAGGGTCATGTTATTTTTTTTTCGGGCGTCCAGCGTATAATTTTGAGAGTGCTGCACGCGCCGCAGCAAGTTGGGTAACCGAGAGGGTTTTTAGCAAGCCTACGCCGATACGTAAAAGTTCGCTCTTCTTAACCTCAAACCCTGCTTTCAAGGACGCCTTCTTAGTGTCCTGAAGCGCCTGATACTCGTTGGCTGGCATCGTGAAGCTGTCACGTACCAATTTGACCTTTTTGGTCTTAGTGGCAGGTGCCGATGTCGACGGAGCAGGTTTTTTACGACCCGGGGCAAGCGACTTGGTTGGCGCAGCTTTCTTAGCTGAGGCTTTCTTGGCGGGCACTTTCTTAGCAGTAACTTTCTTAGCAGCCACTTTCTTTACTGAGACCTTCTTGGCGACGACTTTCTTCGCGGAGGATTTTTTAGAGGGTGTTTTTTTAGCAGCAGGCTGCTTCGCCACTGCTGTCGTGTCCATATCGTTGATAGTGCTTTCCATATACATTCCCCTTTGATTAAATTGATATAAATGATTTATACGGTTTATATTATAAATACATAAAGTGTCTTTAGTCAAAATGACGTCACGACGAAGGCTGTATCAATCGGGCTCTGCGGATACGGTTAGCCAACAAAGCAGCCACGCATGCCTTGATGACATCCCCAGGGAGGAATACCGTCACGGCCAACAGTGCCTTAGAAAAATCCATCTTCGCCACGACGGCAAGCCACGGCACCCCTACTAGATAGACCACCAAAATCCCGCCCATCACACTCGCAATCAGACAACGGCCCACATCTTGGTAGGTGCTGGACTTGCCGCCTTCACTATCCACCTTAGAGGAACCCGCAAGGTAACCCACCATGAAGGCGCCTGGGATCATGCCCAGCAAGAACCCGCCCGTTGGGCCCATCAGCACAGCTAGTCCGGCTCGACCGCCAGGGAGCACCGGCAAACCGACTAACGCTAACGTCACGTATAGCAAAAGCACGAGTCCAGCACGACGTGGGCCGAGCACCAAACCGGACAACATCACCCCAAAAGTCTGTAATGTGATGGGGACAGGCACCCAGGGCACCACCACCGGTGGCAACGCCGCGAGTACGACAATCATCGCAGCAAACAGCGCCACAAGAACCAAATCCTTCGTTTTCATTTACATACCTTTATGGTCTACGTGCATCAATCGCATCCGCGATCTCGGAGGCCCGCTGTATCGTACGCATTAACATGGGAAAGATCATCAAAAACGGTCGTCTTGGCAAGCCTCGCGCGAGATGCGCCTCGCGAATATGACGCCACTGAACCCCCAGCTCCGGAATAAATCGCACAGTTAAGCCAATAACCAATGCAACCTGTTCGCGATCGACCCAGCCCCTTCGATGCATAGGACCTAGCGCGTGATGCACGACAGCCATGATTTGCGTAATCGAAGTTGTCGACAATACAACGATGGCTGTCAACAATAAGGCGAACATTCGCAAACTGACTTCAAGGGCGAGCCAGATCCCTTGTGTGAGCCACGCGATCAGCCCGACATACAGCACGATCCAGCATGCCGGGCGCAGCTGTCTGAGCAATTGCGCAAACGGAATACGGAGCTGAGCGATCAGTAAACCAGCACTCAAGACAACCAAAAAAAGACACCACAGGTGGTCTACCCACAATAAGGTAGCACCCAGCCCAATCAGTGCGCATAACTTGTACGAAGCCCGTAATCGATGCAGCCAGGTATATCCTGGGGTGAACAGCACGCCGTTCATGCGCAATGCCGCCGATACCAGGTCACCGCCTCATGAGGCTGACCATCAAACGCCACAGATCCGCGGTCGATCACCAGGGCGCGGTCCATGCGCTCAATCAGCGAAAGGTCATGACTGACGACAATGGCCTGTTGAGGCAACTGAGTAATAATTTCTGCCAAGCGGTTGCGCATGCGTAAGTCCAGCTGTGTTGTCGGCTCATCAAAGATGATGAGCTCTGGCTCCAAAACCAGCACCCCAGCAAGAGCCACAAGCTGCTTTTCTCCGCCAGATAAGGTGTGCACCGAGCGCTCCAGCAAATCCGAAATACCTAGATTCTCGAGCGCAACAGCCACCTTCTGTTGGCGTTGATCGACCGAAAAAGCCTTCGCATCCAGCCCCCAGAGCAAATCCTCACCGACAATCGGAAGCACGAGTTGATTTTCCGGATTTTGGAAAACGAACCCCACCCGCCGGCGCAAGGCACGACTATTTTCACGAGCACATAACCCATTTACGCGGACCGGACCCGCGCAAGGCTGGACCAACCCGTTTATCAAGCGCACGAGGCTACTCTTACCGGAACCGTTCAAGCCAATGATTCCAATTCGCACCTCACTCAACGTCAAGTTGAGATTGCTCAGGATCACCCGACCGTCCAAACGGACCATCACTTTTTCGAACTCGATTAACATAGGACTTGATTATGCCCGACAACGCCGGTGTTCTAGAACTGAATGCCGATACCGATCTAGGCATATCATCCGAGAACTTTTTCCAGAATCTACGCTCCAAACTCAGCTATGAAAAAAATCGCAAAATCCGAGGCCGAATGGAAAGCACAGCTTTCCGCCGAACAATTCTACGTCGCGCGCCAAAAAGGCACCGAGCGCCCCTTCACGGGTGAGTTCTGGGACCACACCGCCTATGGGATCTATCGCTGCGTGGGTTGTGGCACCGCCTTGTTCGCCTCAGACACTAAATTCGACGCGGGTTGCGGCTGGCCAAGCTATTTTGAGGCGCTCGACCCCGCAAACGTCAAAGAAGAAACCGACATGTCGCACGGCATGAGCCGCACCGAGGTGATGTGCAACGTATGCGACAGTCATTTAGGGCATGTGTTCCCCGATGGTCCGCCTCCCACCGGCTTGCGCTACTGCATCAACTCGCTCTCGCTCACCTTCGAGCCGATCAAGCCATGAAAAAATTCCTTTTTGACCTATTTCCGCTGATTCTATTTTTTGTGGCCTACAAATTTGCCGGTATTTACGTAGCAACTGGCGTGGCCATGGCAGCAGCCATCTTGCAAATACTCTGGATCAAGTTGCGTGGCCATGCCGTTGAAACGATGCACTGGGTTAACCTTTCTATTAGTGTGGTTTTTGGTGGCGCCACCCTCTGGTTGCAGAACGAAGCCTTCATAAAGTGGAAGCCGACTGCACTGTATTGGCTCTTTGGCGGTGTACTGCTTGGTAGCAAACTCTTGACAGGCCGCAATCTGATGCAGAAGCTGTTGGGTGAGAAAATCGCCATGCCGGAGGTCGCCTGGACGCGCTTGAATCTCGCCTGGGCGCTCTTTTTTATCGCCGCCGGTGGCCTGAACCTGTTTGTCGCTTTTTCAGGGTGGTTTACCGAAGAGCAGTGGGTGTATTTCAAAGTGTTTGGC
>CAMBPA010000112.1 GCA_945869355.1 Bordetella parapertussis | reverse complement strand
TTCCTGGTGTGGTGGTAGGTTTTTTTATTATTTTGCTAGGTGGCAGGCAAGGTGCGATGGCGGATGCGTTTGAGTGGCTTGGCTTGGGGCGCATCACGTTCGCGTACGGTCTAACGGGCTTATTTTTAGCGTATCTATATTTTTCCTTGCCGCGTGTGATTGCAAGCTACACTGCTGCCGCGCAAACGATGGATCGGTCTGTGGAAGAGGCTGCGCGCTCCCTCGGAGCAAACCGGTTTCAGTTGCTTCGTGATGTATGGCTGCCCCAATTGACACCCACTACGGCCGCCTCTGCAGCGATTGTGTTTGCGACGGCAATGGGGGCGTTTGGAACGGCGTTCATACTGGCGAGTAAGTTCGAAGTATTGCCGATCACGATTTATAGCGAATTCACAAACTACGCCAATTTTCCGTTGGCGGCGTCACTGTCGATCACGCTCGGTTTAGTCACTTGGCTCGCTCTCTTTTTGGGTAGGCGCTGGACCGGTTCGGGGACAAGCTTGTGACCGCGAGATCGCCTTGGTTGGCGTTGCTCACGATCATTGTCGTGCTGTTCATGCTGAGCCCTATGCTGTTGTCAATCATGGCAGCATTGGTCAACCAATACAGCAAAGGCCTAGAGAGTGGTTTAACGCTTCGGTGGTTGTTTCAAGTACTCGATCAATATGGTTCAACAGTTTGGGCGTCATTGATGATTGCTGCAACGTGTGCCGTTGCGAATGCGGTGATCGGCGTGCCATGTGCCTATGCCTTAGCGCGGGCCAAGGGGGGCTGGGCAAAAACCTTCGAAGAGATATTGACCCTGCCGGTGGCAGTGCCGGGCCTCGCGACAGGGCTGGCACTGATACTGACCTACGGAGAGTGGCGTGGCTTTCGTCAAAGCTACGGTTTTATCCTTGTGGGCCACATGGTCTTCACTTTGCCATTTATGGTGCGCACGGTATCCGCAGCCTTTCAGCGTCAAGATAGTGCAGCGATTGAAGAGGCCGCACGGTCACTTGGCGCGAGGTTTGCAAGGCGTTTTATCACCGTGTTGGTGCCAGCGGTGCTCCCTTCCATTGTTGCGGGCGCACTCATGGTGTTTACGCTTTCGATTGGAGAATTCAATCTGACATGGCTTCTGCATACTCCGCTGACGCGTACGTTGCCTGTGGGCCTTGCCGATAGTTATGCCTCCATGCGCATTGAAGTGGGATCCGCCTATACGCTGATGTTCTTTTTAGTGGTGCTCCCGCTGCTATGGCTTTTAAATAGCGTAGCAAATATGACACAGAAATATTATGGAACTTGAACAGATTGCACTTTGCGCCATTGATTGCGCCAAGACGTATCCGGACGGTACGCGTGGTTTGCTTCCCAGCAATTTGAGAGTAGAGCCGGGCGAAATTATGGCCTTGTTGGGTCCTTCGGGGTGTGGCAAGACAACGCTGTTGCGCATATTGGCCGGCCTAGAGTCCCCAGATGACGGGGGGAAAATACTGTTCGGTGAGCAGGACGTGACGCAGTGCCCCATTGAACAACGTCGGGTCGGTATGGTGTTTCAGCACTATGCGTTGTTCCCGAATATGTCGGCGCGCCGTAACGTTGAATACGGGTTGCGTGTGCGCGGCACTGACAGAGCTAAGCGAGACAAGATTGTGGGTGAGCTCATTGATCTTGTTCGACTCAATGGACTTGAGCACAAGCGGCCTAACGAGCTCTCTGGTGGTCAGCGCCAAAGGGTGGCACTTGCTCGAGCGGTTGCTGCCCAACCAAGAATACTGCTGCTTGATGAGCCGTTGACTGCATTAGATAGTAAGTTGAAAGATGCCTTGCGAGACGAACTGGCTGAATTACTCCGTCGGTTAGGGATCACCGCTATCTATGTTACACATGATCAGCAAGAGGCGATGGCAGTCGCCGATCGCTTGGCAGTAATGCAGTCCGGTCAAATCATGCAGATCGGTGATGCAGAATCGTTATACCGCAACCCCACGCATACCTTTGTCGCAAATTTTTTAGGGCGGGTCAATATCATTCGTCGTGATGCGGAACACACAAGCCAAGGAACTCTTCTTCTTGGAGATGCGTTGTTCACAGTACCGTCCTACTTGGGGGAAGAGTTGTTAGTGCGCCCCGAGGATCTTGTGATTGATCAGCCTCGTGTGGGTCATGCGGCGGGCATCATTGAACACCGAAGCTTTAGAGGCGATCGCGTGCATTTGCGTGTCGCGATAGATGGCCAAGAGCTATTTTCAGTTGATGTGGCGCGAGACTCTCTTTTTAAGCGTGGCGATATTGTTTCTGTGGCCATTAATCCTAGTACTTTAATGCGAGCCAAGGAGGCTTGATGTCTGTCCTATTCGTTCAATTATCAGATACCCATATTCGTGAGCCTGGTCGCTTGGCATATAGCAGGCTGGACACGGCACCTTATCTGCGTCGTGCGGTTCAGTCTGTCATGTCCTTGCCTCAAAAACCGCTCGCCGTTGTCATGACCGGAGACCTCACCGACTTTGGTCGAGAGCAAGAGTACCGGCATCTCGCCGAATTGATTGCGCCGTTGGATATGCCGGTGTACCTCATGCCCGGTAATCATGACGAGCGTAATGGCTTAAGAGCTGCCTTTCCGGATCATCACTATTTAGGAGACGGAGAATTTGTCCAATACGAAGTTGTCATCGGACAGATTGTATTGTTGACCTTGGACACCTGTGTGCCTGGCGATAGTTCCGGTGAGTTGTGTGACGCAAGATTGGATTGGCTGGAGCAATCGCTTGCTAAGCACGCAGGGCAACCTGTCGTCGTCGCGATGCATCACCCACCGTTTCAAACGCTGATCGGCCATATGGACAACATCGGCATGAAGCGGGGCGTAGATCGACTCAAAGACATCATCAGCCGTCACCCTAATGTAGAGCGGATCATATGCGGACACCTCCATCGTGCGATTGATGTTCGTTTTGCCGGAACAATTGCGAGCACGACACCATCGCCTGCACATCAAGTGTGTTTAAACTTGACTGAGAAGGCCGACTCCGCATGGGTGTTAGAGCCGCCCGCCTATCGCGTATTTGGATGGTCGCCGTCTGCGGGGGTCGTGACACATCTTGCGTTTGTTGGCCCCTATGACGGACCTTATCCCTTCCGTGAAAACGGAAAGCTGATTGACTAAGAGAATGCCCTTTCATAGGCCATGAATTGCCCGGCGATTTTATATTTGGTTTCTGCCGGTGCACCGTAGCCGCCTTGATGCAAGATGAAATCGACATTGCACTGGGCGGCACACTCTGCATCAACGTGTGTATCACCGATCAGCACAGCATTTTGCGCGTCTACACCAAGACCTTTCAGTGTGTGGGTGAGTGGGAGCGGGTGTGGTTTGGGAAAAAGAGTGGTATTGGCTCCGGTTACAGCCGAAAAGAAATCAAAAATCCCAGCGGCTTTTAAGGCATGAAGCGCCGCCGCCTCGTTCTTGTTAGTACACACACCGAGTTTGAAGTGATACGCTCTGAGCTCTTCTAACAAGGTTCGGACACCGGGATATAAGGCGGTGTTTGCGTGCGCTTGTTGGTTGTAGTGCTTGGTGTAAGATGCGTGGATTTCGGGAACGCGAGAGGCTGGAACGCCGACGAGCGCGAGTGCGCTCTCCAGAATATGCGGGATCGTGCCATACATATTTGGAAGGCGCGTCTCTGGCGTGAGTTGTGGACAGTCGCAATCAGCCAAGGCGCGGTTGATGGCGAGCTTCACCTCGGGCTCCGTGTGCATTAACGTGCCGTCCAGATCAAAGACGATGGCTGACTTTGTCTTGAGTAATGGAGCGAGGTGTTTCATAGTCTTGACGTCAGTCCTTCAGGTGATGCTGCGTAACCCGTCAAGGTACGATCCGCGTGCTTCAAGCGCCAGTCAAGCATCTTTTGGGCCATCTCCAACATATGCTTTAGGTATGCTGGGTCGTTCGCCAAATTGTGTAGCTGATTTGGGTCCTGCTCTAAATCGAAAAACAGAGGGGGTAGTGCGGCGAAGTGAACATATTTGTAGCGCTCATTCTGAATTACTGAGAGCGAACACTCGTCCATCCCGATACCAAGATAGTCCTCGGGTTTGGAATAGAAGATATTTCTAAAATCGTATTCGTAGTGCACTTCCTTGCGCCAGTTGGCGGGTGCTTGGCTCGCGTGCAGAAAGGGTAATAGTGAATGGCCATCGCAGGTGCGAGGAATGGGTAAGCCCAGCCATTCCAGAATCGTTGGCATCGTATCCACAGTCTCTGTGAAATGTCGGATAATCTTTCCCCGGGTCAAATCTGCGCTCGGGTGCGGATCGCGGACAATCATTGGAATGTGAAAACTTTGGTCAAAATATCCAAGCTTGCCCAGCAGGTGATGATCACCGAGCTGTTCACCGTGATCGCTGGTCAGCACAATGAGTGTGTCTTCCCACTGACCGGTTTGCTTGAGGTAGTCGCAGACTCGTCCGACGTGTGCGTCAACCTCGGACATGAGTCCGTAATAGGTGGCGCGCATTTGTAGCACTTCCGACTCCGACATGTCGGCACCCAAACCGTGTCCATGTTCAAAGAATTTCTTCTTCTCGATGGCTTTGAGATAGAACGCCAGCATGGGGTGCTGCGCGGCCTCGGCGTCGATCGAGTCTGCTCGGATGGGCGGTGGGCAATCCTCTGGTGCGTACATCGTGTTGTACGGTGCAGGCGCAATGAAAGGTGGGTGCGGACGGTAATAGCCAAGATGCAGAAACCAGGGCTTACCCTCAGTCCCTTTCAAGTACTCGAGTGCGCGCTCGGTGAACCAGGTGGTGTCGGACAGGTGTGCGGGGATGGAGCTCGGCTTGGAGGTCGCCCCGTGGTCGTCCTCGGTCTGACCCTCTGGAAGCCAGATATTGGTTGGAATTTTTGGTACAGGATAGCCTTGCGCTTTCACCCAGGCAAAGTAGGACTCCATTTTTAGACCCCACGAGCCGACAGGTCTCCATCCTTCCATATCTGCGCCCAAGACTTTGAATCGAGGATCTTGTGCCGCCGTCTCGCGGGGGTCAGGGGTCGTGGTGGTGTAGCCAACCAGGGCAGGCTCATAGCCGGCTTTCCGTACTTCTTTGGCGATATTGGTATGGCGTGCATCCAGAGGGATGGTGTTTTGAACCGCACGGTGTGTCATCATGTAGAGACCCGTGAGCATTGACGCACGTCCTGGCCCGCAAGGAACGGCCTGGGTGTAGTGCTTGGCGAAGGTCACGCCTTCGTCAGCCAGGGCGTCAATATTGGGCGTCTTCACGGTTGGGTGACCGAGCCGTGCAAGCGTGTCGCCTCGCCATTGATCGACGACAATCATGAGTACATTTTTCTTTGTGCGTGTCATGTGTGACCTCTTAAGCAGATTGAGTTAGAGCAGTGTCGGATCAAGTTTGTCGCGCACCCAGTCACCGACCAATGAAATGGATAGCGTCGTGAAGACGATAATTATTGCCGGAGCCAGCAAAATCCAAGGCGCCGACTGGAGGTACTCACGACCGTAGCCCACCATATTGCCTAGACTCGTCAGTGGAGGCTGTACGCCCAGGCCTAAAAAGGAAAGGCCGGACTCCAG
>CAMBPA010000111.1 GCA_945869355.1 Bordetella parapertussis | reverse complement strand
CCCAGCACAGCGCGTCGATCTGCGCAGCTCTCGGCTGCGCGCGATTGAGGCATTCTCCTCTCTTACCCCCTGAGGCCAAACATGTCCCTCGAACAATTAAGTGCTATTGCCATCGATGGTAAACCGCAGCAACTCTCCATCTACGCTGGACAGGTCCTTCTTTTCGTGAACGTTGCTTCAAAGTGTGGTTTCACCAAGCAATACGCTGAACTAGAAGTTCTTCAACAGGAGTTCGGTGCGCAAGGGTTCACGGTACTGGGATTCCCCTGCGACCAGTTCGGCCATCAAGAGCCTGGCGATAACGCTGAGATCGCCGCGTTCTGCGACACGCAATTTAAAATCACCTTTCCAATGTTCGCGAAAGTTGAGGTAAACGGTCCGAAGGCTAGCCCGGTCTTTGAGTGGCTAAAACAAGAGAAAAAAGGTCTCTTTGGCACTGAAGCCATTAAGTGGAACTTCACGAAGTTTCTGGTGGCGCGTGACCAGCGTGTCGTCGACCGCTATGCCCCAGCGACCAAACCGCTTACCCTACGTGAAAGTATTAAACAGGCGCTTTCAGTCCCTTATACTTCCGCTGATCAATAAACTGGAATACCAACGTGAGTAGATTTGGTCTAACCATGTGCCTGAGCGCTTTGACTGTGATCGCCGGCTGTTCCTCGCAAGGTTCGGGTGGTGACATTACACTGGCGAGCCCGTCACAGTCGCCTAAGGTTCCGTCAACCACACGCGTAACACCCAACGCATCGTCGACTGCAGTCGCCGACACAGGGACTGCAACATTTCAGACTGGATCCGGTGCCACCTTTAATATCGGCAATCAATATAACGAGACAACGACGACGGCAAAGCCAGTCGCACCCGTTGCAACCACACAAAGCGTGGTGCAACCCACCCCGCTGCGGGCGCCTGTTGCCCTTCCGGCAACTCCTCCGAAAAGCGCAGCGGTAGTCCCCTCCCCATCGGTTTCCCCTACACGCGCACAAGCGTCGCCAAGTTCGACGCCACCCAAGACAAGTGATGAGCCAGGTGTGCAGCCTTCAAAGAAACAAGTGCTTGTTCAAACCAAACCCGGATGTTCTGGCAAGCAATGCCCTTCCATCAAGCTTGAGCGACTCATTTTTACCGAGCACGAACGGTTTAGCGCTTTTGTTGAACTGTCGCTCTTGTCGATGGCACAGATTGAGAGCAACCAGGCCAAAAATTTCGAGACACTCAGCCAGCTGAGCGAGCATTTTTGGGCAACCGCAAGACCACGCGACGAGATTTTGTTGCGCGCGGCACTTAAGCGTGCCACGCCAACGATCATCGTTGTGCAGCTTGACAGTTATATCTATTCGGGTGGTGCGCATGGCAATTCAACCACACAATATTTGAACTGGTTGCCGCGCTCTGACATCATCGTCAACTTACAGACGATGATTCCCTCTGACAATATGCCCGCATTCGAGGTCGCACTCAAACGCCAACACGCGCGTTGGCTGCAAACAAATGACCTCGCCAAAGCCGACTACAAGGCGTACGATAAAAAATGGCCATTCAAGCTATCTGAAAACGCCGCCCTGCTAGCGGACGGTATGGCCATTACGTACGACCCCTACGAGATCGGACCCTACGCGCTGGGAATGCCTACCCTAATGATTCCCTACTCAGAGCTACAGGGAATCTTGAGGCCTGAACTGATGCCTCGCTCGAACTGACGCGCAACAGGCCACCCTAGGCCAAAGCGGGACGTTCGCAAAGTTTATTGTGGCGGTGACTGTTTTGCCCTACGTTCACGCGCGATCTTCTCCAGCGCTTGTGCGAGCAGGGCATTTCCCTTTTCTCGCGCAATTTCTATCGAGTTTTGTGCCTTGAAGTTCGAGGCTGTCGGGTCAGCACCGCCATTTATCAACGTTTGAATCACCTCGATATTGCCGCTGCGCACGGCCAACATAAGCGCTGTATCACCATCGGGGTTCACCTCATCGATGGCTGCGCCTTTTGCCAGTAACAACTTCATGACGGGCAGTTGGTTTTTAACCGTGGCGTAGTGCAACGCATTCCACCCGGACTGGCTCACATTCGCCCCTTTATCAATCAGTTTTTGAGTGCGGGCGAGGTCACCGAGTAGCGCGGTATACATAATCGGCGTCTCGTTGTACTGATTCGCTAAGTTGATATCAATCTTGGGGTGCGCCATTAACAGGTCAAAGGCGCGCCAAGAATCTTCTCGGGCGGCGTATATCAATGCAGGCTGCTGATCAGGGTTCTTTCGGTTTGGGTTGAATCCTGTGCGAAAGAGCTCGCGCATCTCGCTGTCTCTGTCATTCTTAATCATTAACCAGTATTCCTTTACCGCGGCAGCGCTGGAAGGCTGAGCCAAGGCGTTCTGAATGGACATTGCTAACAGAAATGAAATAAAAAAACCGGATATTATTTTTTTAAACATATTGATTCTTTGGGGGTTGGCTAAATTCTTGTAACGGATACGTATATTTAACTCTTAAAGTAAATTCTTAAATAACTGACAGCTGATAAGTAACATTAGATAATTCACTTCTCATAGCTTACTTTAGATAATTCACATTAATTTAATTTCTTAACTTACTGAATAAATAAAAGAAATTACTTGTCGAGGCCTCTTCTATTATCGAGAGAGGAACTCCGCGTAGCTCGGCCAACATTTCCGCGACGTGGATCACTTTAGATGGATCATTCATTTGCCCTCGATGAGGTACAGGCGACAAATACGGTGCGTCGGTCTCGATCAGCAAGCGATCCAAGGGCATGCGTCTTGCAACCTCTTGCAGTTCCTTCGCACTCTTGAAGGTCACAATCCCTGAAAACGAGATGTAAAAGCCCAAATCCATCGCCTGACACGCCACTTCCCAGGACTCTGTAAAGCAGTGCATCACCCCGCCGGCATCCTGAGCAGCCTCCTCTCGCATAATCGAGATCGTATCGGCCGAAGACGAGCGAGTGTGGATAATTAAGGGCAAATTCGCTTCACGCGCCGCACGAATATGGGTACGAAACCTTTCACGTTGCCAGCTTAGATCACCCTTCAGACGGAAGTAATCCAACCCCGTTTCTCCAATCGCGACAACTTTGGGATGGCGACTGTTCTCCACCAGGAAGTGAACATCGGGCTCTACGGTGTCCTCGTAATCGGGATGGACACCAACCGAAGCCCAAAGGGGTTCATGCCGCTCAACGATATCTATCAGGCCAGGCCAGTCAGGCAAATTCACGCTCACACATAGGGCGTGCGAGACGCGGTTTTTCTGCATTTTCTTCAGGATTTCAGGCAGTTGCGCGGCCAGTTCCGGAAAATCGAGATGACAGTGAGAATCGACAAACATAGTAAATCGTCCAAGACGTAATGAGTGAGCAGCGAAAAACTACATGCTTGGTCTAGGCTGACAACTTGCCAGCACGCGCTGCAAGGCAGACTGCGCAAATAGCTTCGCATTTAATGGATGGCCGGCAACACGCGATTGCTCGGCAAGCCATTTTCCTAAATCACTTAGCTTTCTCGCGTCACAGCCTTTTGCAATCGCTTTAGTGCTTTTCCCCAGACCAGGGTAATAGCGCGGGGATAAATCCTGTACGGCCAGGTTCAAATCAACGGTGGCACGGGACAACGCATCCAGCCATGACGGGGTGGGAAGCTTGGCCACCGTATCGGCTAACGCCCCAAGATCAATCGAGCGCGCGGCTTGAAGGGATTGCATCAACCCCTCCAGCCAGATTGGGCAAGCATGCCCCTGCGACTGCGCTGCGCGCAGGGCTTGCACGGGAGCCCCACCAGAGGCCGAGAGCCAATTTTGTGGCGACTTGATTCCCTGCTCTGCTAGCCAACGCATCGCCTCCACGTGACTTGGTGTGGGCAGCGCCAGGCGCCTGCAGCGAGAGAGCAAGGTGGGCAGCAAACGGTCTGGAGCATCCGCAACCAGCAAAAATACTGTGGAAGGCGGCGGCTCCTCCAACACCTTAAGCAACGCATTGCCAGAAATTGTCGTCAGGGCCTCTGCCGGATAAATCACAGCGACGCGCCAACCGCCTCGATGCGTCGCATGATTAAACCAAGGCTCCATCGAGCGAATCTGATCCACTCTGATGTCCTTGGATGGTGCTTTTTTAGAGGAGCCGACCAACGCCACAACCTCCGTCGCGTTATCGCTCGCGTCCTCCCCCAACGCCTCTTCGACCCCCTCTTCGAGCGCCAGCGCTTCGGGACGAATGCGCTTGAGGTCCGGATGATTTCCATGGGATAACCAGCCACATGCCAAGCATTTTCCGCATGCCACTCCGTGCAGAGGACTCTCGCACAGCAAGGCCGCTGCGGCAGCCAACGCAAACTCTCGCTTACCAATTCCAGCTAACCCGTGAATGAGCCAAGCGTGGGCAAACCGATCGCGCGCACCCAGCCAATCTTTCGCAAGCTGAACTTGCCAGGGGAAGAAGGCTGCGTGGCTCATCGCGCTGATCCAGTATCGACTAAACGTACCAGTTCGCGGTTGAGTTGAACACGAATGGAATCAATCGGTTGTGTTGAGTCCACCACCCTAAATCGGTGCGCTTGTTGTGACGCGCGTTCTAAGTAAATTTGTCGCGTACGCAAAAAAAACGCATCCGCTTCTTGCTCAAAACGATCCTTATCTCGCGTTCGGTTTAAGCGTTCTCGGGCAACCTCGAGCGGTACATCAAAGAGCCAAGTGATATCTGGTTGCAATTCGGGATGCACCCAGCGCTCGAGCGCGTCAATCCTAGTAGTTCCGAGCTCTCGCCCGCCGCCTTGGTAGGCAAAGGTTGCATCGGTAAACCGGTCGCACACCACCCACGTCCCCGCCGCCAGCGCGGGCTCGATGACTGTGCGCACGTGCTCGGCACGCGCCGCAAACATCAGCAGGGTCTCACACTCAAGTGTCATCGCTTCATGCAATAACAAGGTGCGTAATTTCTCACCGATCGGGGTGCCGCCGGGTTCGCGGGTGCACAGCACTGGCTGACCCAGGGCGGCAAGTGTATCCACCAGCCACTGGACATGCGTGCTCTTGCCTGCCCCATCGACGCCTTCCAAAGTCAAAAACAACCCGCGCTTCGTCGTCATGGTTTACGACCCAATATATACTGCGCGACGTTACGATTGTGCTCGGGTAAGGTTTTGGCAAACGCGCTCGAGCCATCCCCTTTTGCGACGAAATAGAGGTAATCATGCTTTTCCGGCTGCAGCGCCGCTTGCAACGAAGCGAGCCCAACGCTCGCAATCGGCGTTGGGGGTAGTCCGTTACGTGTGTAGGTATTCCAAGGGGTATCCGTTTGCAGGTCAACCTTGCGCAATCGCCCGGTGTAGGCGTCTCCCAAACCATAAATGACCGTCGGGTCTGTCTGTAGCGGCATATTTAGCCTGAGCCGATTAATAAAGACGCCAGCAATACGTGCTCGGTCCGAGGCCTTTCCGGTTTCCTTTTCTCCGATCGAGCCGAGAATCAGCGCCTCATAGGGAGACCGCAGCGGCAGCCCTTCTTGGCGCCCCTGCCAAGCCTTGTCAAGTACTTTTTGTTGGATCCGCGCAGCACGCTCAAGAATTTCCGTGTCGGGCGT
>CAMBPA010000110.1 GCA_945869355.1 Bordetella parapertussis | reverse complement strand
TAATGCAGTCCCTGCTTCATAACTATGCAACGTGTGCCGAGCTGCGCGAGCTCCAGATTGTCCGCGCGGACGCGAAGGCCATGAAGCATATCTAACTCTTTTCAACAGTCAGATTATAAGTCATCCCCCCAAGATGATTTAATTTAAAGCTATCACTAGCGTCCAAACGTCCCAAACAGGTCTTGTTTAATAGAATAATCTAAGCCCTGCTTGCGGTGTTTGAGGCTGCCATCAGCGTTGTTGATTAGGTCCAAGTACCGGACATACGATTTTTGCAACAAGCCATAAACGAGTCAGACAGCATCGATCCGCGGGCTGCGCCAGCGATCAGGTCGTGTTGAGCTCTAGCGACATGCCTCGGCCTGACACTAGAGACGGCAACGGGATACCTTATGTTTTCGAAGGTCAACTTAAAAAAGCCGCACTCATTTATTCGATCGACAGCAATTAATGATGGGTCTAAATAGTAGTCATCGCTCTTCGAAATAGGCCTCAGAAACCTCAAGGGCTACTTTGGGCCTGATCTTTTACCCTTTTCGTCGATAGGTGTGGGATCTAAAACTGTAATATCCAAGACTTGCCATGCATCAACTGCGGCTTTAGATTTACCTTGAGAATCAAGGATTTATGTGTGGTGCCCGGGGCCGGAATCGAACCGGCACGCCTTGCGGCGGGGGATTTTGAGTCCCCTGCGTCTACCAATTTCACCACCCGGGCAGAGAGGTCGCGCGCAAGGCGCTATGGTACGAGGTCTACCATTATACGGTGGAAAATAAATTTTCAGAAATCACTGACTAGGCATTAATTTTGACTCCCGAAACTCTCCTGAGTGACGTTCCCGAGTCATAATTACGCCATAACAAAACCGTCACAGGAGACAAACCATGCAAGCTACACAATCCGCGCGTGTTCAGGTGTTTTGGCAGCCAGGCTGCTCATCTTGTTTACGCACTAAAGAGTTTCTGACAAAGCAGGGTATCGATTTTGAATCGATCGACGTGCTGAACGATCCAACAGGTATGGCGAAGCTGCATGCGCTCGGTGCGCGTAGCGTACCCATCGTTGCGCTTGGCGGACGCTTTACTTTTTGTCAGTCGTTTAACGACGTGATTAAGTTTTTGGATTTAAAAACCAAATTAATGGATCCCTTGCCTCCCGAGCAATTGATCGCGAAATTAGATACGGTCATTCAAACCGCGCAGCGCCTGATCAAGCAGTTTTCTCCCGAGCAGTTACGTGAAAATTTTCGAGATAGGAATCGTAATCCTGCGGACACGGCCTTTCATATCTTTCGCGTCGCACAAATGGGCGCCGAGGCGGCCAATCAGATTGACCTGAACTTTGAAAGTTTCGGTGAGTTGGCACCTAAGACTTGGTCGGCTAATGATTTAGCGGACTGGGGTTCGAAAGTGCATACGCAAGTGATGGATTGGTGGCGTAACGAGCCAAATCGTGATCTTCAATATCTGGTGCCAACCTATTACGGCAGGCGCGCCATGCACGATGTTCTGGAACGCACCACTTGGCATGCTGCGCAACACACGCGCCAAATCACCTTGATGCTCGAGACGTATGGGATCGTGCCGGATCAACCATTAAGTGCGGAGGATCTTAAAGGATTGCCTGTCCCAGACGAAGTATGGGATAGGTGAGTGCGTACAGTTAAACCAGTTAAGGATGTTGGATGTCATCGTTGGATCTGCAATTAGCTGAGCATGCGGCCTCGGTGAGCTTTGAAGATTTGCCTGCCACGGTAATTGAGCGCGCCAAGGTATTTACGCTTGACACGATAGGTGTCGGAATTGCGGGGGGGAGCACCCCGGAGATTGCGCCTTTGCTTCAAGCGGTTCAGGGCTGGGGCGAAGGGCAGCAAGTGGGCTTGTGGGGCACACGACGCAAGCTTAATCCTGGGCAGGCGGTGCTGCTCAATGCCGATCAAATACATTGCCAGGAATTTGACTGCTTGCACGAAGGAGCAGTGTTGCACGCGATGGCGACGCTGTTGCCTGTGCTGCTTGCCGAGGCACAGCTGCATGGTGGCGTTTCGGGCAAAGCGTTTTTAGCTGCGGTGGCCGTGGGAGTAGATGTCGCCTGCACGCTTGGCCTGGCTTCCAAACAGGGATTGCGATTTTTTCGTCCAGCGACGTCTGGCGGTTTTGGTGCGGTAGCGGGCTTAGCGAATTTACGCGGCTTTGATGCGCAGCGCACACTCGCGGCGTTTGGACATCAGCTCGCACAAGTAAGTGGCACGATGCAAGGCCATACAGAGGGTAGTGTGGTGCTGCCGTTGCAAGTGGGGTTGAATGCGCGTGCCGCCCTGCAGTCCTGCGATTTGGCACAAAGTGGATTCCCTAGTTTGCAACTGCCGCTAACGGGTCGTTTCGGTTACCTGCCGATGTTTGAGACGCAATGGGATCTTGAGCCACCCATGAAAGCCCTAGGTACAACCTGGCGTGTCGCCGAATTAAGTCATAAGCCTTACCCGAGTG
Source organism: Bordetella parapertussis (assembly GCA_945869355.1). GTDB lineage: Bacteria > Pseudomonadota > Gammaproteobacteria > Burkholderiales > Burkholderiaceae_B > Zwartia > Zwartia parapertussis_F. Next base: position 3,152 of record CAMBPA010000110.1, on the reverse strand, counting down.
GGCGTGCGACACACGGAGGGATTGAAGGCCTGATGGCGCTGAGAGATCAGGTTGGGTTTAGCGCAGATGAGATTGAACAGATCATCGTGCGTGGTCCCTCGTTGATTAATCATTTGGTTAATCGCCCGCCAGTACAGTCGCCTTCGCCAAACTACGCCCGCCTTTGTATGCCCTTTGCGCTTGCGAAGGTGTTGCAGCACGGTTCGTTAGATCCGATGCATTTTCGGGGAGATGCGCTGCATGATCCTCAGACTTTCATGTTGTCACAAAAGGTATCGATGCAAATAGATGACAATCCCAATCCCAATGCCTTAGCCCCGCAGGTAGTGTCAGTACGTTTGAGAGATGGGCGGGCCTTGGAGCACCCGATAGACACTATGCTTGCTAGTCCGAAGCGTCCGTTAAGTGAAGAGGCGCGCATGAAAAAATTCCAGCGTTGCTGGTCGCTGGCTGCCGAGCCGATGGGGGATAGCGCAGCACTGGTTGCAGCGATCAACGGCCTCGAACATTGTCGAGATATACAAGAGGTCACAACGCTACTGGCGGCCCGCGCGTGAGCGCCACGATGTTGGCGGCCAAGCTATTGCTTGTGCCGAGCCTGATTTTGTTGCTGTCTTTGGCGCAACGCCGCTGGGGAGCAGGGCTGGCTGGCTGGTTATCCGCCTTTCCGGTGTATGCCGGGCCGGTGCTGTTAATACTCTCTGTCGAACAAGGCCATGACTTTGCCGCGCAGGCGGCAGAAGGGACGTTGTATGCCGTCGTGGCAACGCTGGCATTTTGCATCGCCTATGGTTGGACGTGCCTGCGCCATGGCGTTCTACTTAGTTTGTTAGCCGCTGCGCTCACGTATGCGTTGACGGTATCGGTCTTGCAGTTTGTGTACCTTCCGTTATTCGTCGCGTTTGCAGTGGTACTGGTGCTGCTGATGTTGGCTCCCCGCGCGCTGCCCAAAAGACCGCCTCCGACGCGCTCAGCACCTCCGGGAAATGTAGACCTTGTTTTGCGCATGGCTTTGGGCGCAACGATGGTGTTGCTGGTGACCTATTTTGCAGACGTGATGGGCCCGCGAACGAGCGGGCTATTCGGCATGTTTCCTCTGATGAGCACGGTGTTGGTCACGTTCTCGCATCACCACGCAGGCCCCGACTCTGCGGTCGCCTTACTGCGAGGTATGTTTTATGGGTTTTATGGGTTCGCGAGTTTTTGTGTGGTGATGGCCTTGGTCTTACCTGGGCATGGATTGTTAGTCAGCTTTGCTGCTGGCCTGTCCACTGTGCTTGCCCTACAGCTAATAAGTAAGCGTTTAATGCCCAAAAATGCCTTGGGAACTGATGCTAGGTCTTGAAATGCCGCAATGACCCCCCAACTACATTGCAGAATATTGCCTAACGCCTCAGTCGAGCGCATGGCCCTGTGGATAACTTTTTGGTGAGCACCATGAATCAAGCAACATCATCTTCTGACGCATCGCAAACGTTGGGTTTTCAGGCAGAAGTTAAGCAACTGCTACACCTGATGATCCATTCCCTCTACAGCAACAAGGAAATCTTTTTGCGCGAGCTGGTCTCTAACGCCTCCGACGCGTGCGACAAGTTGCGTTTTGAGGCGATTGATCAGCCCGACTTAATGGAGGGGGCGGGCGAACTGCATGTTCGTGTGGATTTCGATAAGGCGGCACGCACCATCACGATTTCAGATAATGGGGTGGGGTTGTCGCGTGACGAGGCAGTCGCTAACTTGGGCACCATTGCTCGTTCTGGTACGCGCGAGTTTTTCTCCAAGTTGACGGGCGACAATCAGAAAGATGCTCAGCTAATCGGTCAGTTTGGGGTGGGGTTTTATTCCTCCTTCATTGTCGCTGACAAAGTGACGGTTCGTAGCCGTCGGGCTGGCGCCCCAGCAGAGCAGGGAATTATTTGGGAATCTGACGGCCAAGGTGAGTTCACCATCGCTGCCGCTGAGAAAGCGACACGTGGTACCGACGTGGTGTTGCACTTACGCGCCGATGAAGATGAATTTCTAAGCGGCTGGAAATTGCGCGAAGTCTTGCGTCGCTATTCGGATCACATCTCTCTGCCAGTGCAAATGCTCAAGGAAGAGTGGGATAAAGATAAATCCGAACAAGTAAAAAAAGACGAATGGGAGCCGGTCAACCAGGCGAATGCGCTTTGGACGCGAAGTAAGTCCGAGGTGTCCGATGAGCAATATCGCGAATTCTATAAACACGTCTCGCACGACTTTGATGATCCGTTAGCTTGGACGCACAACCGTGTTGAGGGGCGCAGCGAATATACGCAACTGCTCTATATCCCGAAACATGCGCCTTTTGACATGTGGGATCGTGATGCGCGGCGCGGCGTGAAGCTCTACGTTAAGCGCGTATTCATTATGGACGACGCAGAGCAGATGTTGCCGTCCTACTTGCGTTTTGTTCGCGGAGTGATTGATTCTGCCGACTTACCGCTAAACGTATCGCGTGAGCTTTTGCAGGAAAGCCGTGATGTCAAAGCGATTCGTGAAGGTTCGACCAAGCGTATTCTGAGTTTGCTCGAGGATTTGGCTGAAAACAAAACAGAAGATTACTCGACGTTCTGGACCGAATTTGGTCAAGTATTAAAAGAGGGAACGGGCGAAGATTCTGGCAACATCGAGCGGATTGCAAAGCTGCTTCGTTTCGCCTCGACGTTGGTGGACTCCGATGCTCAGACGGTTACCTTGGCGGACTATGTGTCGCGCTTCAAAGAGGGGCAAGATAAGATTTATTTCGTGACGGCTGACAGCTATACAGCAGGTCGAAACAGCCCGCATCTGGAAATCTTCCGTAAGAAGGGTATCGAAGTGCTCGTATTGTGGGATCGTGTTGATGAGTGGATGTTGTCGCATCTGCGGGAGTTCGACGGCAAGCAACTCGTTTCTGTTGCTAAAGGCGGGCTGGATCTGGAGGCGCTCGCTGATGAGCAGGAGAAAAAGCATCAAACTGAAGTGGCTGAGCAGTTCAAGCCCTTGGTAGAGCGTCTACAAGAGTCCTTGAAAGAGCGCGTGAAAGAAGTGCGTGTCACCTTGCGTCTCGTTGATTCACCCTCATGCGTGGTGGTGGGGCAAAACGATTTGAGTCCCCATTTACAGCGTATGCTCAAAGCGGCTGGTCAGGC
>CAMBPA010000109.1 GCA_945869355.1 Bordetella parapertussis | reverse complement strand
CGGATAATATTCCAACGCCAATAGGCTTGCCAAGCACCATCACGTCACCAACACGCGCACCATCATTGCGCTTGACGCGGTCAGGATGAATTAAACCTAAGACCACCAACCCATAGATCGGCTCGACAGAGTCAATTGTGTGACCTCCTGCAATCGGAATACCGGCGGTGTTGCACACGGAGGCCCCGCCAGCCAGAATCTTACCGATGGTGTCGGTCGACAAGACGTTGATAGGCATTCCCACTAACGCCAAGGCCAAGATCGGCTTTCCACCCATCGCATACACATCACTGATTGCATTGGTCGCAGCAATACGACCAAAGTCATAAGGATCGTCGACGATCGGCATAAAAAAATCAGTCGTCGCAATCAACGCTTGCTCGTCGTTGATTTTATAAACTGCGGCATCATCAGCTGTTGCGATTCCCACCATCAACTCTTTGGGAATAGGCATCTGCAAGGTGCCTTTTAAAATCTCAGATAGGACCGCTGGCGCGATCTTACAACCACAGCCACCGCCATGCGAGAGCGAGGTCAGACGAGGTTCATTGTTAGGCATCATGCTTCCTTATGTATTAGGTTTTCAACGATTGTAATCAATCCACTGCGCTCGCGACCGGCCTCAAACAAGTAAGCTCGCTGTGCGCACTGCATACGTAACTGGGCACCAAACGAAGCATCATCGGTAAATCGCACCAGCAGACCTGCTAGCTCGCGCGCATCGCCGGTTGTAAAAAATCCAGCATAGTCTTCGCCCAACATCCCGATGTTGCCTGCGATGCGTGACGCTATCACCGGTACGCCACTACAGACAGCTTCCATGATGACGTGGGCACCACCCTCCATCACACTCGCATGCACCAGCACATGCGAGCGTTGGATATATCGCCGAGTTTGCTCATGACTACGCGCACCCAAAAACTGATAGTTTGGATACTGCGCAGCAGTGTCATGCGCTTGTTGCGCCAACGCCTGATCTTGCTCGCCACCAATATGGCGCAGGTCTATATCGTTACGCTCGGCCAATAAGGCAGCGGCTTCGAAAAACGTTTGAGGTGATTTTTCAGGTCGTAAGTGCCCCACCATCACTGCCCGGACACGACGGTTCGTTTTGACTAATGTCTGACGGGTGCTAGTTGATTGAAACAACACCCGCGCTTTGTCGCGCAATATCGCCGGTAACTCAGCCAACCCTGCCGCTTGCAGCACGATCAAAATTTTTGCCCACGCCAAAGACTGCTGTGCTTGGGGGTCCTGCTGGATATCGCGATAGAGGTCGGTCCCAGTAAGCACCACACACAGGCCCTCAGACCCTCGCTCAGCATGCCAGGCTGCAATCGATGAATAACTGCGCCGCGCATGCAAGGCAATCATCAGATCATCCGTTTGGGCGCCCTCCCACTCTTTTACGATTCGTACGGTGCAGGTTGTCGCAAGCATGCTGGCGTAGCGCTTGGCTGTCTGCCAATTGCCGTTATTGGCGCTTGCGAGTGCCGGACTTACAATAACGACTCTGGGCTTGCGAATTTGAGCAGCTGTCAACATAAAAAGTAACTCACACACAATGCGAAAGGCTAACACCAAAGAGCTGAACACCGCGCTACAAGAGGTGCGCGCGCACACCCTTAGTTCATTTCGCTTGTATGAGCGCGCCGAGCAACTACACATTCCCTACAACCCAGAATTTAATCCACCCCTGTGGGAACTAGGTCACATTGCTTGGTTTCAAGAATACTGGATTGCGCGCAATCCGACTCGCAGTGAGGGCTCGGCCATGCGAAGTGGCCTTGCTAAAGAAAGTTCAGTACTTGCTTTTGCTGACCAGTGGTATGACAGCGCTAAAGTACAACACGAAACGCGCTGGGATCAAGCGTATCCATCCCGCGATGTGTGCCTGACCTATGCGGCACAAACGCTAGAGCAAACGTTGACGTGCTTACAAGGAACCTCGGACGACGACCCAGCGCTTTATTTTTATTGGCTCGTCCTACAACATGAGGCGATGCACCTTGAGGCAGGCGTCTATATGGCGCAAGCGCTCGGTATTCCCTTTGAAACAGCATGGGTATCTTCAGGCACGACCACATCGCTTAGCACAACCGCTAAGCTTCCCGCACAGCGTTGGACACTAGGTTCGGCCACTGACGGCTTTTGCTTTGACAACGAACTGGTTTCCCGCCCTGTCGCACTCAAGTCGTTTGAAATTAGCCTAGGACCTGTTTCTTGGGCGCAGTACATGACTTTTGTGACAACGACTGGGCATCGCTTGCCTCGGTATGTTCGCCCAACCGGATCAAGCTTCGATGTTCAAACGTTTGGCACCTGGATGCCTATGAACATGCAAGCGCCAGCGGTTCATATTTCTTGGGATGATGCACAAGCCTACTGTGCGTGGGCGCAATGCCGCCTGCCCACCGAAGGCGAATGGGATTGTGCCGCGCGATCGCTTGCGAACTTTCACTGGGGTGAGGTGTGGGAATGGACACAAGATACGTTTGCCCCCTTCGACGGTTTTGTCGTGCACCCCTACGCTGAATACTCCGCACCTTGGTTTGGAACACACAAAGTGATGCGCGGCGCGGCACGAGTCACCCACCGCGCTTTACGCCATGTACAGTACCGCAATTTTTTTACACCCGAGCGCTGCGACATCTATTCTGGCTTCAGAACCTGTACGCTCTAGCCGGCGGCAATTAGCTCGCCCAAAATACAGCGTACTGCTCTTGTCGATCAGTCCAGTGCTGAGTTTGCGTAAAGCCTGCCGAGCGTAAAAGTTTCGAAAACTTTTCAACTGTCCACTTGTACGAATTTTCAGTGTGGATCGTTTCGCCTTGTTCAAAGACGCGCTGTTGACCTGGCCATGAGACTGTCACCGCGCGACGCGCTTGCAAGTGCATTTCGATACGAGATTCTTTTACGTTGAACCGTGCCAGGTGCTGCCAATCACGCACATCAAAATCTGCACCAATCAAGGTGTTCATGTGTCTGAGTACATTTAGATTAAAAGCCGCTGTCACGCCTAGATCGTCTGCGTACGCACGATCCAAGACGGCCGAATCCTTAGTGAGGTCGATGCCTATTAGCAAACCTGAACCTGACTTTGCAGCCTTGCATACTGCGACGATACGCTGCAAAAAACCTAAGGCCTGTACAGGATCAAAGTTACCCAAACTCGAACCAGGGTAAAACGCAAAGACAGGGCGTGCCAACACCTGCGCCTGCAGCGCCGGTGCAAACGTTAAGGCGCTTGAAAAATCCATCCCCACGCCCACCATAGGAACCTGAGGATACTCACGTTGCAACCGTTCTAACGTGTCAGTGAGATAAGTCAGTGAAATATCTACGGCGACATACAAACCTGGAGGAGTTCGCTCGAAAAAGCGCGCCGCTTTTTCACAGCTTCCCGCTCCTAGATCAAGCCAGGCTGCCTGTTCAGGGATCTGTGCATGAATCGCTTGAGCATGGACACTGAAAATGGCCGCCTCGGTTCGTGTCAAATAGTATTCAGGCAAGTGCGTGATCGCGTCAAACAACGTTGACCCGAGCGCGTTGTAGAAATACTTGGGCGAACAATGCGCCGCCTGAGCCAGCAATCCCTGAGACAGGTCTTGCAGGCTTGAGTCGGGAGCTGAGTTCAGGGCATTAAAAAAAGACGGCTTATTAGAAGGCATTGTGCGAGCCATGTGAAACGTAATTAGAAATTAACCTTGTCGCCACCCTTGAGCTGCAACATTTCGCGTGCCTCATCAGAGGATGCGACGCTTAAACCAAGCGCTTCAATGACTTGGCGCACAGCGCGGACCTGCATGGCATTACTCTCGGCCAATTTTCCTGGCGCTATCCAGAGCGAATCTTCAAGACCGACACGCACATTCCCACCAAGCGCAACGGATTGCGCCGCGATAGGCAGTTGATTTCTTCCCGCGCCCAGGACACTCCAGTAATAATCGTTACCGAACAAGCGATCTGCGGTTCGCTTCATGTGGGCTACGTCTTCGGGATGCGGTCCAATCCCGCCCAAGATGCCAAACACCGATTGAATAAAAAACGGTGGCTTCACTAAGCCGCGATCTGCGAAGTGCCGCAGCGTATAAAGATGCCCAATGTCGTAACACTCAATTTCAAAGCGCGTGTCATTGGCCGCGCAGGTTGTCAGAATATTTGCAATGTCCAGGAAGGTGTTTTTGAATATCCTGTCATCAGACTCTTCTAGGTAGGGCTTTTCCCAATCGAACTTGAACGTTGGGTATCGCGCCAACATCGGGAACAAACCAAAGTTCATTGAACCCATATTGAGCGAAGCCACCTCGGGCTTAAAGTATGCGCAAGGTTTTAAACGCTCTTCCACACTCATCGTCGGCGCACCCCCCGTCGTAATATTTATCACAACATTACTATTGTCCTTCACGCGCTTCAAGAAGGGAGTAAAGGCCTCGGGGCGCTGATCCGGACGTCCATTGACAGGATCTCGTGCATGCAGGTGCACCAAGGCCGCACCCGCAGCATGCGCCTCAAGTGCCGCCTCCGCAATTTGATCTGCCGTGATAGGCAAATGAGGCGACATCGTCGGCGTATGTATTGCGCCAGTTACCGCACAGGTAATCATGACTTTGTTTTGTTTTGACTTTGTCGTGCTCATTGAAAGTTTCCTAATTTACGAATCAACCCATATCTTGCCAACACGCGTGTGCACAACCAGTGCTGTCACTATAGCTGAGATGATACGATACCTACGGTTTTGTTGAACCGTTTACGTTAGGATGATAACGATCTGAATGTCGGAGCCAGCTCAACTTTCTAAGTTATCCAAGGATAGTCAAATGTTTACTATAAAAATCGTACTGGGCTTGGTCACACTGCTCTCATTATCTCTGACTGCTACAGCCACTGAGATGCCGTACGGCGCACTCGTATCAGATGGCTTTCGATATCAGGCAAGGATTGCCTATGTCAATCCCCCGAAACAATCAAAAGTATTGCCATCAACAACGGCCGACGCACCTATTGAGGCCAAGCAAATTTTAGATAGATTGTTTGATCGAAACAATACAAGAGCTTTGCTTGTCGTACGTGACTCTGAAATTCTGTACGAACGTTACAGATTTGGCGTTGGAAAAAGAAGTACGCCCCTAGGATACTCAATGTCAAAAAGTTTGACCGCACTGGCCGTGGGGCGTGCTATTTGTGATGGCCATATCAATAGCATTGACGATCCCATCAAAAAATATGTTTCTCGTCTAGCGGGAACATCTTGGGGTGAGGCTAGCGTAAAAGATGTTTTGCGCATGTCTAGTGGCGCCTACAAAACTGAACTCAAACTTAAGGGTCATAAGACAAAAGAACAAGAACTGAGTATCGGTGCCGCACTTGCAGAGGGGAAAATGAACACTGACTTTATCGATTTAATGAAGACAAATGACGAGAAAAGTTTCTCTTCAGGCAGTGTCTTCAACTACAGTAATTTTGATACCGTCGCGTTGGGTTTGTTGGTTCAGGCGGCAACAAAACTATCTTTTTCGGAGTACTTTGAAAAAGCGATTTGGCATGATATCGGTGCTGAATCTCGCGGCGCTTGGTTTGTGAACGATAAGGGACAAGCTTCAACCTATCAAGGATTCAGCGCAAGACCTCATGATTGGATTCGG
>CAMBPA010000108.1 GCA_945869355.1 Bordetella parapertussis | reverse complement strand
TACGATTCAAGCATCGTCCGGCATGATGAGTGTGACAGGGATGCCGGATGGCCCCCCGATGCGTGCAGGAGCGTCGATCGTAGATTTTTTGAGTGGTGTGCATCTGTATGCGGGCATCATGACGGCTCTTTATGAGCGCACCCAAACGGGTGAGGGACGTTTAGTCGAAGTGGCGATGCAAGATACGGCCTATCCTACGCTCGCATCGAACCTCGGATTTACCTACAGAGGGAGCGGTGCTTTACCCCCTCGAGTGGGCAATCGGCATGGTGGCTTGGCGCTCGCGCCCTATAACGTCTATGAGGCCAGCGATGGGCACATTGCGGTGGTGTGTGTGACTGAGCCGCACTGGCACAAGATGCTGGCCGCGATGGGACGAGAGGATCTAAAAGATGATCCACGATTTTCCACGAACAAGGCGCGCGTAGAGAATCTTGCGCAAACGGACGAGGTGGTGCAGCAATGGGCTAGCTCGCGCACACGCGATGAACTGGTTGCGCTAAGCAAGCAGCATGGGTTTCCCGCAGCACCAGTTCGTAACTTAATCGAAGTGATGAACGATCCCCACATGCACGCGCGCGGTATGTTGGAGTGGTTTGAGGATCAAGATCTTGGTCGTATCGTCTTGCCAGGCAGTCCGCTGATGATTCACGGTGCTGATCGCGTGCCTACTGTTTCCAGTCCTAAACTTGGACAACATAATCAAGAGATTTATGGGCAGTGGCTAGGAATGTCAGACGCTTCCATTGAAGCACTCAAGAAAGAAGGCACGATTTAGCTGTCTTGATTAATACAGGCGGGATACTACCCGTAGGAGATTCGCATGACTGCATTACCCGTTACGTATGAACAAGAGGGTGGCATTGTTATTCTGACCCTGAACGAGCCAGATACCCGCAATGCGTTATCGCCGGAAATTAACGATATGCTCATCGAGTATGTCGCAAAAATTAATAAAGACTATAGCGTTGGCTGCGTGATCGTGACGGGTGCAGGCGAGGGGTTCTCCTCCGGGGGGAACGTCAAACGGATGCAAGATCGCAGCACGTCTGCCGTACAGAAGCCGCCTGTCGATGTTCGCCGTTATTACACCGAAGGGATTCAGCGGGTGCCAGTCGCAATCTATAACCTGGAAGCGCCCATCATCGCGGCTGTAAACGGCGCAGCAATCGGAGCAGGTTTAGATCTCGCGACGATGTGTGACATTCGTATCGCAGCGCGCAGCGCGAAGTTCGCTGAAAGTTTTGCGCGAGTAGGACTAGTCTCAGGCGACGGTGGTGCCTGGTTCTTGCCGCGTGCGGTGGGGATGTCTAAGGCGTTCGAGATGACATTCACGGGTGATTTTCTTGATGGCGAAGAAGCCGCGCGAATTGGATTGGTTTCAAAAGTGGTGGACGATGCGGCGCTGAGGGAGGAGGCGAAGGCGATGGCAGCGCGCATCGCTGCACATCCTGTGCATGCCATTCGTGCTAGCAAGAAACTGGTACGTGACTCGCAACATGTGAGTTTGCCGGTTTCGCTCGATATGGCGTCGGCCTATCAGGCACTCGTGCAAACAACCTACGATCATCGTGAAGCCATCACGGCGTTTGCGGAGAAACGTAAACCAAAGTTTGAGAATCGTTAAGCGGTAGGACGCTTGGATCCTAGCCAGCGTGCCGCGACTAGGGCAACAAATCGAGGTTTAATCAAGTAGGTGAACATTGGTTTGCCTATGCGTAATAACCGCATAATGTATATTATGTAAAGTAATGGAAATACGTAAATGAAGGTATGTATCTATGGTGCCGGCGCAGTCGGCGGCCACCTCGCCGCCCGGATCGCAGCACACTTTCCACCTGGCGGCCCGCACGAACTATCCCTGATTTGTCGAGGCGCACAGCTAGACGCTATCCGGCGCAATGGCGTGACCTTGCATCGCGGTGACGAGGTGTACACCGGTCGACCAAGCGCTGCGACCGATGATCCGACAAGTTTGCCCTTGCAAGACATTGTGATGGTGACGCTCAAGGCGACGGCGCTCCCGGCTGCAGCGGCTTCGATTGAGCGGCTACTGGCTCCTGATGGCGTCGCGGTGTTCGCCACGAACGGCATCCCTTGGTGGTGGAATAAAGGCTTAAATGTCCCGCAAACCCCTCTACCCTTGCTCGATCCCGATGGTGAGCTTTGGACCAGGCTGGCAGATCGAAGCGTCGGCTGTGTGATTTATTCGCCTAACGAAGTCATCGAGCCTGGCGTGATCCGCAGCAACTTAAAAGACCGCTGGATGATTGGTGAGCCCGACGGCACGGACTCTGAACGCGTGAACCGGGTAGCCGGGCTACTTGAATCCGCCAATATCCGTGGGGTCGCCACGACCGATATCCGCTACGAGACTTGGTACAAGTTGCTGATCAACTATGCGCTTAATCCCGTGGCGGCCTTGACCAGGTTGCCGACTGCCAACATGAACCAAAACTCTGATGTGGTGGCGTTGCGCAAGCAGATCATGCTTGAGGTCATCGATATCGCACTCGCCTGTGGGACCGATCTACGCGGGAAGATCGACCTGGATGAGGCCGTGAAACCGACCAAGCGTTCTGGCTCAAACAGAGCCTCGATGTTGCAGGATGTTTTGGCAAATCGTCCGCTCGAGGTTGAAGCAATATTGGGACAGACCGTTGCGCTTGCGCGTCAGCACGGCGTGCAAGCGGTTCGTTGCGAGTTAATGCTTGGTTTGATGCGTGGTTTAGCCGAATCGATGACGCTTAGTTCTTAAAGGCGGCGCGCAATTCACGCACGCCGATCGCCAGCGTGCGTGCATCTACACCCACAGCAACAAAGGTACAGCCTAACTTTAAGTAGTGCTGCGCCAATGTTCGATCAGGGGTCAAGATCCCTGCCGCCTTGCCATGCTTCAGAATGGTCGCAATTCCTTTTTCAATGGTCGCAACTACATCAGGATGTCCTGGGTTACCCAGATGTCCAAGCGCAGCGGAGATATCCGAAGGTCCGAGAAAAACGCCATCGACGCCCTCCACGGCACAAATTTCGTCGAGGTTACGTAACCCTGTAGCCGTCTCTGCTTGCACAAGCAAACACACATCATCGTTCGCAATCTTGACATAGTCTTTACGTGAGTCCCAGCGCGACACGCGCGCCGAGCCGTAGCCCACACCGCGAATGCCGTGAGGTGGGTAACGAACCGCTTGCACCAGATCCCGCGCTTGCTCGGCCGTGTCAACCATCGGTATCAACAGGTTTTGCACGCCAAGATCGAGTAACTGCTTAATGAGGTGCGTTTGCCCAATCGGCGGACGTGCGACAACCTGCGTGTTGTAAGCCGCGCAGGCCTGCAGTTGCGACAAAATAGTAAGTGGATCAGTCGGTGTATGTTCACCGTCGAGCAGCATCCAGTCGAATTCAGCGGTGGCACAGATTTCTGTCGTAAAGGGATCGGGAATAGAGATCCACAGACCGATATTGGCCTCTTTGGCCTGCAATGATTTTTTGAATCGATTTGTGTAATCAGGCACGTGGACCTCCGAGGATTTACTTGGCGAGCACTTTACTTAACGCATCACCGATTTGGCTCGTCGATGCTTTGCCGCCAAGGTCTGGCGTCAAGGGACCTTGCACGAGCACTGCTTCAATCGCTTTGACGATTGCGTCATGGGCATCGAGGTAAGGCTTCTGTGCTGCACCGGTCAATCCGCGTCCGAGGTAGTCCAACATCAACGCACCCGACCAGATCATGGCGATAGGATTAGCAATATTCTTACCCGCGATATCCGGCGCTGAACCATGCACAGGTTCAAACAGCGAGGGAAACTTGCGATCTGGGTTGAGGTTGGCAGATGGCGCTAAGCCAATAGTGCCGGTGCATGCCGGGCCCAGGTCGGACAAAATATCGCCAAACAAGTTTGATGCAACAACCACATCAAAGCGATCAGGTGTCAAGACAAAGCGTGCGGACAGAATATCGATGTGCTGCTTGTCGGTCGTCACGCCTGGGTATTCTTTACCAATCTCGGCAGCACGCTCATCCCAATAAGGCATGCTGATTGCAATGCCATTTGACTTGGTTGCAATGGTCAGGTGTTTGCGCGCGCGACGTGACGCCATTTCAAACGCAAAGCGAAGCACCCGATCGCAACCAATGCGTGTGAAGATGGATTCTTGCAAAACGATTTCGCGGTCGGTGCCTTCAAACATTTTTCCGCCCACTGCGGAGTACTCGCCTTCGGTGTTTTCGCGCACAACGAAGAAGTCAATATCCCCTGCTTTGCGATTCGCAAGCGGACAGGGCACACCGTCAAATAAACGAACAGGACGCAAGTTGATGTACTGATCGAATTCGCGACGGAACTTTAAAAGTGAACCATATAGCGATGTGTGATCCGGTACGATCGCTGGCCAACCCACCGCGCCAAAATAAATCGCATCGCAATCTTGCAGGTGCGACTTCCAATCGTTAGGCATCATTTGTCCGGTCTTGGCGTAGTAGTCGCAAGAAGCCCATTCAAAGTGACGGTACTCAAGGTTCAAGCCGAACCTGTCCGCAGCGGTCTTTAGAACTTTAAGTCCCTCAGGCATTACTTCCTTACCAATACCATCACCGGGCAGTACTGCAATACGAAATGGGCGGCTCATGCGCATGTCCTCTTGTTTAAAATGTAGTGAATAAGATAGCGCGATGTTAACCGTTTCCCTAGGTTTTGCTCGCCCGAAACAAAAGGAATGCTTATGCCTTAGGGGCCACCACACGAGACAACTTGCGGGTAAGCTTTGCCTATCATCAAATAAGGAATGCACAAATGAAACTATACGGATTGCCGGGCGCTTGCTCTTTAGTGGATCACATCGCATTGCAATGGATTGGAAAGCCTTTTGAGTATGTCGCCGTTGGCCGCGATGCGCTCAAACAGGCCCCCTTTCTTGCTGTCAGCCCGATGGGCGCGGTTCCTGCACTCGATGATGCGGGTTTCACGCTGACACAAAACTGCGCAATTCTCGAATACCTTGCTGAGAAGAATCCAGAAGCAAAATTGCTCGGCGGCGACTCGCTCAAAGCGCGTTCTGAAGCACGACGTTGGCTCGCGTTCTGTAACTCTGATATCCATAAGACCTACGCCATGATTTTTGGCGTGGCTAGACTGCTAGGTGACAGGGCCGCGCAGACCGAACTGAGTAATAACGCTTCTCAACGCGTGCGCGATATGTACGCCATTGTCGATAAGCACCTTACAGGGCGTGAATGGCTGTCGGATGGTCGCTCTGTTGCGGACGCATACCTGTATGTCACACTTCGGTGGGCAAGCGCGAAGAAAATCGACACCGCCGACATGCCAAACTTGCAAGCACATTTCAAGCGCATGTCTGCTGATCCAGCTGTAGCAGCGGCGTTGGCTGCTGAGGGAATGAAGTAATAAGATGAAAGAAAGGACGCTTGAGGCGTCCTTTATTTTTTACAGTTTGATGGGCCTAACGCATCTTGCGCTGCACGATCGAGGCTAAGGTTGAGTTCGTTCACTGTTGTAGCGGTGTAGACCTTTCCCCCTGTTGCTGCGGCGACACAGTTGGCCGCGCCGGTACCACCAATATCCACGACATTGATTTTGAGATGAGGCTTGGCTTTCTTGAGTTGCTGCGCCACATAACAAGGATCACCGTTACAGGATTCTGCGCCATCCGAAA